>JABWCD010000018.1 GCA_013359265.1 Candidatus Hydrogenedentota bacterium | reverse complement strand
CGAATGGAAGCAAGGCGAAACGGATACGGACCCAACAAGGAAGACCGCCACGCCGGTCAAGGTTGATTTACCTTCTCATGGAAGCACGAGCACGACGAAATGTGCGAATTTCAGACTCATGGTGCTGGAGCAGGTTAAGAAAGGTCGTAGCCGGTATGTCCTTTCGGATACCAAGAAGCCATGAGAAATCAATTTCAAATTTGAAATCTCAAATTTCAAAGCAACACGAGCAGAATGTCTTAGACGTCTATTTTCGGGACAGCACGGGCACGAGAATTCGGCTACGCAATATCTCGAATTGCTCTGGTGTCGTGAATACCAAGTTCGTTCGAAAGGTCGAGCGCGCATAGAGGTTGTGCGGGAGTTCGAATGCTCGATTACGATTACGAGCACGAGCATGAGCACGACTGAACCCGTGTGACACATCCGCTTTTCGAGGGGTGCGTGAGTCTATTGATGCAGAAAGGGCGCGCCCACCGTCGTGGACGCGCCCTTCGGAATATCTTTCGGCAAAACTGCGATTACTCGGCGGCGGCTACTTGCACCGCATCTTCGGCTTCCGCCTTCGCGACCTGCATATCGGCGGGAAGCAGCACATTGTCGATCGCGAGAACGTTGCCGTTGCTGGCGACCATCGCGTCCCCGACGATGCCGGCGTTGTTCACGCTTACCTTACCGGAGACGGGGCACTGGCTGACGGCGAGGTCCGCGCCGCCGGCGCTCTTCGCAGTCTTGGCCTCGGCAAGGCACCCGGACTTCAGCGCGGCGCCCTTGATAATGTGGTTGGCGACGAGGGCTTTCAGCTTGGCGTCATCCTGAAGGATTGCGGCCCATTGTTCGGCCGGGATTTTCTGGAAGGCTTCGTTCGTGGGCGCGAGGACTGTCTTTGGGTCCGGGCATGTGAACTCGCCCGACATGCCGGCGGCCTTCACCGCGAGCGCGAGCGTCGTGAAGCGGCTATCGCTCGTGACCAGCTTCGCGATGTCCTTGCCTTCGCACGCGGAACCATCCGCGCACGCGCCGTCCTTCGCCGCGACCTGCTTTGCGGCTCCGTCCGCACAACATGCGCCCTTCTCTTCTTTGGCGAGACTTGCGTTCTTTGCGGAGGATGGGCAGGTCCCGGCGGCCTTATCCGCGCAGGTACCGCCTTTTTCGTCTTTCGCGAGGCTCGCGTTTTTCGCATCCGCGCAGGCGCCGCCCTTTTCACCCTTCGCCAGGCTGGCGTTCTTGGCGGACGACGGGCACGTGCCGGCGGCGGCCTTGCTGGCGCTGCACGTGCCGCCCTTGGCATCGGCGAGCTGAATCCGGCCGTTTTCCAACGCTTCGCCGCGTTCCGCGGCTTCCTCAGCTTGCCATTTCGGGCATGACTTGCCGCCGTACGCGGTCGAACCCGCGTTGGTTGGCAGGGCACTCCACCCCAGCGCAACCGTGAGTGCGACGCCCGCCGAGATGATCGCGCCATACGATGCAAGCTTTTTCAACAACATACGAATGCCCTCCGTTGATGAGACAGAATTAGTACCACCTTCTGTATTCGTAAACCCGCCAGGGCCATGTCAGGGTTCCCGCAGGCGCCCAGCTTTGCAGTGCCGCCAGTCTACCACAAATCGGGCGTTACGCAAATGGGGATATAAGGACGGCGAAGAAGATGCCGAGGCCGTCCGCGGCGAGGTCGTATACGTCGGCTACGCCACCGGTGACGACGTCAATAATCTCCTTGCCGACACCGGCGATCATTGCGAGGCCGGGTTTGAAAAATGCTATAGCGAAGCTAATCCAGAAATGCAGGAGCTTGTCTGTCTCGACCATACGTACCCCCTATGGTGACGGCTGCGTTGGCAGAGTATGCTATCGCGGATGGAAACAAAACAAGAGGTTCGCCGGCACTTTCTTAGAAAGACCGTGCGCCTGTTTGCGGCGCTGCTCGTCGCAGGCGCCATCATCTTTGTACCCACCGCGCTATCCGAAAACCTATCAGCCCCGGCGTGGGCGGAGCCAATTATCCGGGGTCTTTCTCGCATAGCCTATATGTTGCGGATGCCGGTGATGATGGTTGCGGCATCAATTGCGCCTTTCGAGGGCGCGCACGTGAAATCGCCGAATCTCTACTATGCGTGGACTTCGTTAGCCGCGCCGATTTTCTGGGCGGCGATGTCGCTGCCGCTGATACGTATCGGAAGGAACGTTCGCCGTAGGCACGAGAAACGCCGGCTGGCGAAGGGCAAACCCGCGATGTCGCGCAGGACGTTTCTTGCGGGCGCGGCGACGTGCGTGGCGGGCGCGGGCGGGTTGGGCGGTTACGGTGTCTTGGTCGAACCGCAGCGGGTGCGGCTCGCGCGATACACCGTGGCAGTGCGAGACCTGCCCGCATCGATGGACGGGTTCCGCATTGTGCATATTTCCGACACGCATTACGGCCCGTTCATTTCGTTGCCGTTTATCCGCGCGGTGATCGATCAGGCGAATTCGCTCGACGGCGATCTCGTGATTCTCACGGGCGATTATGTTCACCGCACGCCGCTCGCGATTGGCGCGGGCGTGGATGTCTTGAAATTCGTGAGGGCAAGGCTCGGCGTCGTCGCCACACTCGGCAACCACGATCATTGGGAAGGCGCGGACGGCGTGCGCGCGGCGTTCGACGAGATCAAACTGCTGCTGATCGATAATGCGCGGCGCTTCGTCACGCGCGACGGCATCCACGACGAACCGGTCATCGGCGAATCAATCTGCATCGGCGGCGTCGGCGATCTCTGGGAAGACGCGAACGATTTCACCCGGGCGCTCGCGGACGCGCCGGACGGCATGCCGCGCATCGTTCTCGCGCACAACCCCGACTCCGCGGAACACGTCGCGCCGGGCACTCGCATCGATTTGATGTGCAGCGGCCACACCCACGGCGGACAGGTCTGGGTGCCTGGCTTCGGCACGCCCGTCACGCCCAGCGCCTACGGCCAGAAATACGCCGGCGGGATGTGCCGGGGCCCGCATTGTCCCGTCCTCGTCTCCCGCGGTGTGGGTATGGCGATCATGCCGGTACGTTTCGGCGTGCCGCCGGAGATCGGGGAAATCACGTTGGCGAAGCCTGCCTAGCGCGGCTCGCTCGCCTATGCACGGCTGATTGTATCGGCGCCAACGGCATCCGCGGGAACGTGTGGCGTGGACGTATTGAACATTCGATACAGGACCGGCAATACGATCAGCGTCAGCAGTGTGGACGAGATGATTCCTCCAATGACGACCGTAGCAAGCGGGCGCTGGACCTCGGCGCCGGTACCCGTGGCCATGGCCATTGGCAAGAAGCCTACGGATGCAACCAGCGCTGTCATCAAGACGGGGCGCAGCCGCGTGACGGCGCCTTCGGTCACCGCTTGCTGAAGTGGAGTACCCTCTGCCAGAAGCTTTTTGATGAAGGAGATCATCACCAGCCCATTGAGCACGGCTACGCCGGACAACGCAATGAACCCGACACCGGCCGATATCGAGAGCGGCAGGTCGCGCATCCAGAGGGCGATTACGCCGCCCGTGAGCGCCAGCGGGACGCCGGTGAACACCAGCAGACAGTCCTTGATGTTGCCGAACATCATGAAGAGAAGGATGAGAATGAGGAACAGCGCGAGAGGGACGACGAGTTGGAGCCGTTGCGCCGCGGAGATCATTTGCTCGAATGTGCCGCCCCATGTCACCCAGTAGCCGGCGGGAATGCTCACCTCTTCTCGGACCCTGCGTTGCGCCTCGCTGACGAACGACCCGATATCGCGTCCGCGCACGTTGGCGGTGACGACGACACGGCGTTTGCCGCTCTCACGGCTCACCTGGTTCGGTCCCGGTGCAACCGAGAAGTCAGCGACGCTTCCAAGGCTCACATAGCTCTGGCCGGCGCCCGCCGAAATGTCGTTCAGGTTGGAAGCCAGGACGATGTTGCCGCCGCTGGGAAGCGGCACGGGAAGCCGCTTTAGCATTTCCACATCGGACCGTAGATCCTCGGGCATTCTGACGATAATGTCGAACCGTTTGTCCCCTTCGAAGATGCTGCCCACTTCCTTTCCTCCGACAGCGACTTCGATGACGTCCTGGACGTCCGCGACGCTCAGGCCCAACCGCGATATGGCCGCGCGATTGGGCGTGATGCTGAGCAGGGGAAGACCGGTGACCTGTTCGACCTTGACGTCCTGCGCCCCCGGCACCTTCTCGATGATCTTCGAGGCGGCTTTCGCCGTATCGAGAAGAACTTCCATGTCGTCGCCGAATATTTTGAGCGCCACGTCGGTCCGCACACCGGCGATGAGTTCGTTGAATCGCATTTGAATGGGCTGAAGGATTTCGTAATTGTTCCCCGGGACATTCGCGATAATCGCAGACAGTTCCTGAACGATTTCCGGTCCGGTCTTTTCCGGGTTGGGCCACTCTTCGCGCGGTTTCATGATGATGAAATTGTCCGCAACGCTGGGCGGCATTGGGTCCGTGGCGATTTCGGCGGTGCCCATTTTTGCGACAATCTTGTTTACTTCCGGCATCTTTTTGATTTCGGACTCGAGCACATTCTGCATCTCGATGGCCTGGCTGAGGCTGGTCCCGGGAATGCGCAGCGCGTGCAACGCGATGTCGCCCTCGTAGAGATGCGGAATGAATTCGGTGCCCATGCGGGTGGCCAACGCGGCGCAGATGCAGAGCAGCGCGACGGCGCCCGTGAGCACGGGGGCCTTAAGCTGCAGCGCCCACCGCAGCGAGGGGACATATAGCGCCTTTACTGCCTGGACCAGCAGGTTCTCCTTTTCCGCGACTTTTCCGCGCAGCAAGATGGCCACCGCGGCGGGAACGAACGTAATCGAGAAGATCATCGCGCCGCCGAGCGCGGCCAGTACGGTGAACGCCATCGGCCGGAACATCTTCCCTTCGACCCCCGTGAGGGTGAGAATCGGCAGATAGACGACCATGATGATAAGTTGGCCGAAGAGAATCGCCCGGCGCGTTTCCGCCGACGCCTGAAACACGACGTCCAACCGTTCCGCGAAATTCAGCCGCCGGCCCAAACGGTGTTGTTCCTCGGCCAGACGGCGGATGCAGTTTTCGACGATGACGACCGCGCCATCGACGATGATGCCGAAATCGAGTGCGCCGAGGCTCATGAGGTTCGCGCTGACGTGATTCGTCACCATGCCGGTGATGGTAAACAGCATGGCGAGCGGGATGATCGACGCCGTGATGATCGCCGCGCGTATGTTGCCCAAGAACAGAAACAGGATGACGATGACCAGCAGCGCGCCTTCGCTGAGGTTCGTCCAAACGGTCTGGATCGTCTTGTTGACCAGTATGGTGCGGTCGTACACCGTTTCCGCGACCACCCCTTCCGGCAGCGACCGATTGATCTCGTCGATCTTTTTGTCTACGCCTTGCGAGACCGTTCGGCTGTTCTCGCCGACGAGCATGAAGACGGTGCCGAGCACCGCTTCCTTTCCGTTTTCCGTGGCCGCTCCCGTGCGAAGTTCCTGGCCCAATCCCACTTTCGCGATGTCGTGCAAGTGAATGGGCACGCCGTCCTTGGCCGTGACAACAATTTGCGACAGATCGTCCGCCGTGGACGCCTGGCCCGGCGCCCGAACAAGCCATTGAGAGCCGGACCGTTCGATATAGCCGGCCCCAACGGTCGAGTTGTTTCGTTTCAGCGCTTCCAGCACGTCCTGAAACGTCAGACCGTATTCGATCATGCTTTTGGTGTCGGGCGTGACGTGATACTGTTTCTCGTACCCGCCGATCGTGTTTACGTCGGTTACGCCCTTGACGGTCCGTAACTGCGGTTTGACCACCCAATCCTGAATTGTCCGCAGGTCCGTGGGCGTGTAGGGAGTGCCGTCGGGTTTGAGCGCTCCTTCCTTGGCCTCGACGGTGTACATGTAGATTTCGCCCAGTCCGGTGGCGATGGGGCCCATCGTTGGGTCGATGCCTTCGGGAAGGTTTCCCTTCGCCTCCTGGAGTTTTTCGTTGACCAACTGCCGCGCGAAATAAATGTCCGTGCCATCCTCGAATACGATGGTCAATTGTGAGAGACCGTAACGGGAGAGTGAACGGGTGCTTTCGAGGCGCGGCAAACCGGCCATAACCGTTTCGAGCGGGAACGTAATGCGCTGTTCGACCTCGAAGGGCGAATACCCAACGGCTTCGGTGTTGACTTGCACCTGCACGTTGGTGATGTCGGGGACCGCGTCGATTGGCAGCAGGAACGCGTTGTATACCCCGAGGCACGCTATGGCGAACGTTACACCGACTACAAACCATCGGTGTTCGAGCGAAAACCGCACGAGTCGATCGAACATGGGTTCCTTTCCTTACAGCGCGTTGTCTTGTTGCTGTCCGGTGTGAATTCGGACGGCACGCGTCATTTCCGTTACGGCGATGATGCCGTCGCCGGAGTTGCCCGTGTGTGCCGCTTCCCGTATTGTCTCTACGAGGTGGTCGCAAACGTCATCGCCGCAGAAAATTTCGATCCGTTTTCGCGGTTTCAGGAAGAGCGACTCCATCGTGGCGACATAGTGTCCGTCCGGACCGCGCCCTCGGCCGTCGCCGTCGCAATCCGAAATCGTCATTCCCGGATAGTGTGTGCACTCGTGCAAGCGCCTTACGACGCGTTGCAGCATATGTGGTTGAATAACCGCCAGGATGTGTTTCATGTCACGCCTTTCGATCAGTGGTCGTGGGTAGCGCCCGACTTCTCAATATCCGCCTTGATCAGGTAGCTGTTCTTGCTTACGTACGTCACGCCCGCCTCGAGTCCGGAGGTCACTTCGACCCAGTCGCCGAAATTCCTCCCCAATTCGATTGGACATATTTCGTACAGGTCGCCGTCCCGCATAAAGACGACTGACCAGTCCCGAAACTCCTGGATCGCATCGGCCGGCACCGCGATTGGAAGCTCCAATTCGGCGTCGTCAACGAGTTCCACGGTGACATAAAGGCCGGGGCGCCAGAGGCCCTCGGGGTTGGGGATATTTACGATCGCGTGTGCGGTCCGGGTTTCCTGACCGACTAAGTCGCCGATGAAGGACACGGCGCCTTCGGCGGAGATGTCCAAGTCTGCGGAGCGTACGACCGCTTTCTGGCCGGGCCGCAAGCGTTTGAGATCGGTCGCGTAGACGACGATCTTCACCCAGACGTTGCTCAGGTCTGCGATGACAAAGCAGTCGTCGCTTTCCTGGACGGCCTCGCCGAGCGCCAGGTGTTTCTCGATAATCGTGCCGTTAATCGGCGAGCGCAGTTCGAAGTGGGTGAGGGAGTTTCCGCCGGACGTAATCGCGGTATCCGGCAATCCGAGCGATTCGAGCTTTTGTTTTGCGCTTCGGACGGCGATTCCCGCTTCCGCCAGGACTTGCCGGGCTTGAAGCAGTTCCTGGTCCGCCGAGATTTTTTTCGCGTGCAGGTCGCTTTCAATTTTGTATCGGGCTTGCGCGAGTTCCTGCCGCTCGACGGCGGCCAGGTATTCGCTCTTGATATCGGCAAGTTCTTTGCTGTCGATCACCGCGAGCAACTCGTTCGCCTGCACCTTGTCGCCCATTGCTTTCTTGACTTCACGGGCAACGCCGGACAGGCGCGGGGTAATGTGCACGAGCCGGTCGGCGTCCAATGCGATCTCACCGGGCAGTTCGATCGAGTCGTTCACAGAGATTGGGCCCGCTACGGCGAACTCGACCCCTGCCTGGACCGCGGCGGCCTCCGCCATCGTGGTGCGGCCCTCGTAGCTTGCGAATTGCCAATCGTGGGATTGGCCATTGTAGGTTGCCTTGACGTCCACGTCGAAGGAGTGGGGTTCCTCGACGACTTGCTGGCCGAGGAGGTAGTCCTCCCGCGAAACAAACGCGATGCGGTCGGTCCGCCCGCCGAACCGGTGGAGATCAATTGTCAACTGGACGTCGTCCGGCGGAAGCGGTTTGCCGTCGCTATACGGGAAGATGTGGAATTCGGGCGGAATGCCGGACTCGAAGATCGTGATCTCCAACTCCAGATCGCCGCTCCGCAGGAGTCGTCCATTGTGAGGTCCGCGTTCGTATTCCGCCTTGGCGGGCGCTCCGGCATGTTCCTCGCTCGTGTCAACCGACGGCGGCTCCGAATTGACGATGTAAACGAAAACGGCGCCGCCGGCAATCAGCAGAATTGCGGTAAGCGCCAGACTAATAGCCTTCATCGAGTAACTCCTTCAGCCGGGTTTGCGGGGGCGACGCCGTCGTTAACGGCCTGGCCGGTATAGCGCTCCATTTCGACCTTCGCGTCGTAGTGCCGCCCAACGGTCTCGAGCAGTTCGCGCTTCGCGTCGAACAACGCCCGCTGACTCAGCAACACGTCCACCAAGCCGAATTTGCCCTGACGATACCCTTCTTGTGTTGCATCGAACGCGTCTTGGGCTTTGGGCAGTATGACTTCTTCCAAGGTCTTTGCTTCTGCATAGGTCGCGTTTAACGTCTGCCAGTGCGCGGCAATTGCCGCTTGAATACGGACGCGAAGCGCGCGCTCTTCGTCCGACACCTGCGAGACGGCGGCTTCGGCTTCGCGTATGCGTCCCTGATTTCGATTAAAGAATTGCAGCGGAACGGACACGCCGAACAGGACACTGAATTCCCGATCGTGCGAGTTGTCAACGTTTCCGCGGTACAGTTGAAGTCCGTCGCCGAGGGACCAAGCATATCCACTGGCGCCGGCGCGGCCGCCCGTGCCGGTGGCGCGAACGCCCGCGGACACCGTGACGTCCGGTTTTCCGTTTGCGCGTTCGAGATGCACCTCGGACTCGCGGCGCTCCCGTTCGGCGATCCACCGCTGCACGTCCGGCGATTGTTCGATTCGCGAGAGGAAGCTTTCGACGGTCTCGGGAGCGGCAGGCACGCGCAAGGACCCTAAGACCTTGGCGAAGCGGGGCGTGGTCGAGCCCCAGTGCGCCGCGAGCCGTATGCGGGCGGAACCGAGTTCATGTTCGGCATGTTCGGCCTCGAGCTGTATACCGCGCAGGTCTACTTCGCTTCGCGTTTCCTCGAGCGGCGACAGTTTCCCCGCGGCAACGCGCTCGCGCGTTATACGATGGGCCTCTTCGGCGAATTGCGCGAACGACGTCGCCGTGTCGAAGCGATGCTGCAGCAACAAGACTTCGTAAAAGGCCCTGGCAGCCGACGCCAGGACTTCCGCGCGGCGGACCTCGTAATCCATGTCCACCACACGCTGTTCGTCCTGAGCGACACGGATTCGCTTCATTCGCTTTCCGCCCAACTCGATAACTTGCGAAAGGCTCAATGTAATCTCGGCGGAATCGAAACCGCTCGACGAGTCGGCTACTCTGTCCTTATCGAATCCAACCGCGATCGGCCGGGACGGACTTAACGAGACGCTGGTCGTACCCGTATTCGGATCGCGATCCACGCTCACGCTGCCAAGTGCGCTCGACGGATTCAGCGTAACGCTGGACGCGGATTGCGTCTCGCCTCCGTACTTCCCGATGCCAATGTCCTGAACTTCAACATTCAGAACCGGATTCGGCCGCAACCCTGCTTGAATCGTGCGCGCCTCCGCCAATCGCGGTTCCCATGCGTAGGCGGCAAGATCTGGATTGTGTTCGAGCACCAGGCCAAGGCAATCCGCGAGCGCCAAGTCGCCGGCCGGATCGGGCGCGACGAGCGAAGGCTGGGACGGCCCGTCCTGCGCCAAGCACATCGTGCCCATCGCGGCAACGGCGCAAAGCCGGATCGTTCGCAAATACAACGTCACTCGGATCGATCGCTTTCGTTCGCGCATCGCGTCGAGCGGATCAGTTTGGATGCAATTTGAGAGACTGCGCTCTTCAATCATGTTTGATTTCCAGTGAGTCGGCTACACTCTTTTGTTTACTGGAGACGGACAGGGACTTGGGCTGCTCTTCCCGCGGACATTCGTGCGTCAGCGAAGACGCGCGCGCCTGCAAGGAGAACAGTAGCTCCCGCCCAAACGGCGCGCGGCCTTTGGCGCGGGACAGGGATTGCCTATAAAAGGAGGGAACAGATGTGAGGGGATTGGGCCGCCGCGCGCGGATACGTTCGGAAGACCGAACGATCGACGACGCTTTGGGGCGGCTGCGGGACCGCCGCGAGCACTGGAGACAGCGCACAACTTGCTACGCCGGCGGAATGACCCGATGTGCTGCCACTCGGCGCCCAGGAGTAATGGTGATCGTGATCGCCCGATTGTCCGCCGCCTGGTAGCGGCTCTTCGCAGCCGCGGTGGTGGATTTCCAGATGGAGAGCAGAGCAGTACCCATGAACATCGTGATAGCCCGCCTGCTGAGCGTGGCCAGGCAAATGACGAACACCATGATGCCCAGACACTGCGTGCTGCGAAAGGCACAGAACGGCGAGACAACACACTATGGATACGGACAGCCGCATGTACCACAGGCTACCGGATTCACCGGGTAAAGTCAACTTGCGTTCGCCTCCTTAGATTGCAGCGTTGCGGGCCAGGATATGAGAGTCGTTACAGGTGTGACTTGATCCACGCGAGCGCGTCCTTCACGTAGACGCGCGTCAGTTTGTGGTCCTGGTTGTACCATTTGATCTGTGAGTTGGGGCTTTCGATGTAGGCGGCATACGTCGCGTTCATCTCGGGCACCGTGTAGAAGCCGTCTTTTTCGCCCAGGAGCATGAGGATCGATTTGCCTTTCACGCCCCACGTGAAGTCGACGGGCGCTACCGGGCCGTAATCGAGCGACCGCATCGGCGGGACGCACGCGACGGCGGTCTTGATGCGCGGCTCCGTGGCCAGGAGATAGATCGAATCCATGCCGCCCATGCTGTACCCGACGATGCCGATGCGGCGCATATCGATGTCGCCGCGGGTGGAGACATAGTCGAGCGCGCGGCGGTAGTCCTTCACCGTTTGCACGGCGATTTCCGTAAAGTTGAAGTAGTTGATTTTCTCCGGCGCCGTTGGGTCTTTGTAGGCGTTCACGTGGAGGTAATCGATTTCGTTGCTGCGTTCGCCGTGCGCGGGTGCGTCGAGCGCGAGCACTGCGAACCCGTCGTCAAGCAGGCCCTTGCGCACCTCGCCGCCGTTGATGTAGTTGCCGTCCTCCCACCAGTTCTCCTTGCCGCCGGACCAGCCGTGCAGCAGCAAGACGAGGGCGCAGGGTTTCGGCGCGTGTTTCGGGATTTCGATGTAGCCGGGCACGAGGAACCCTTGTGCGCCGCGAAACACGACCTTCTGTCTCACGGAGGGATCGCGTTCGGCGTCCCAGTCGCGCACGATGCGCGCCTCGAGCGGGACGTTCTTGTTGTAGTCGAAGAACGGGAGGCGCGCCTTGTAGGCTTCCTCCGTGATGCGCGGGTACGGCTGCGCCGATTGCGCCGTCGCGCCGGCCGCACAATAGAAGAAGATTAGGCCCAGAACGGTGTGAAGAATTGCGTAGGGTTTCATGGCCGTTTCCCCGAGTAGTCCGATTATGATTACGAAGCACGAGCAGGAAGATACTACAACAAGACGATTTGAATGTGCGCAAGAAGGGTCTACAAATCTGCAACGAAGCAGAGACGCACGCTTTGAAATCTCAGATTTCGGATTTGAGATTTTGGATTGAGGTACAATGCCGCGGTATGAGGACGCATTCGAAGATCGCAATAATACTCGTTGACCACGGGTCGCAGCATGCGGAGGCGAACGACATGCTCGTCGAGGTTGCGCGCCTGGTGAAGACCCAGGCTGGCGGGGCGATTGTCGAGCATGCGCACATGGAGTTGGCCGAGCCGACCGTCGAGCAGGCGTTCGAGGCGTGTCTCGCGAAGGGAGCGGAACATGTTGCCGTTCTTCCGTACTTTCTTGCGCCGGGACGGCACAGTACCGTTGACATTCCGCGTTTGGCGGCGGAGGCGGCCGGCAAATTTCCCGGGATAACCTACACGGTGACGGAGCCGCTGGGAATCGATTGGCGCATGATCGACCTTGTACTGCGGCGGGTTGACGAAGCGTTGGCGCCCGAGGCTTCGCGTCGATGAGCAATGCGATAGACGCATGGCGCTCGGCGCTCGGGCCCGACAAAGTCGACGACGCGCCGGCGACGCTCGAACGCTATGCGCGCACAACCTTGCCCACCGCGACGCGGCCCGCGTGCGTGCTTTATCCGGCGACTACAGAGGAAGTGCAAGCGATTGTGCGCATCGCATCCGAACATCGGGTGGTCGTGTATCCGATATCCCGGGGGCGGAACTGGGGATACGGGGATGCATGCGCGCCGACGGACGGCGCGGCTATCGTCGACATGAGCCGAATGAACCGGATTCTCGAAGTGAACACCGAACTCGCCTATACGGTTATCGAGCCGGGCGTGACGCAGGGCCAACTCAACACCTATCTCAAAGAGAACCGCACGGGATTGTGGATGGACTGCACCGGCGCGGGCTGCGAAGCGAGCGTCGTCGGCAATGCCATTGACCGCGGATTCGGTCACACGCGCTACGGCGATCACGTTCAGACGACGTGTGGGATGGAAATCGTGCTCGCCGATGGGCGCGTACTGAATACAGGTTTCGGGCATTACGCCAACGCGAAAGCGGCGCGCGTGTACGGCTACGGCATTGGACCGTCGCTGGACGGGATTTTCTACCAGTCGAATTTCGGCATTGTCACAAAGGTTGGACTTTGGCTTCTGCCCGAGCCGGAAGCGTTCAACTTCTTCTTCGCGCGGCTGGACCGCGACGAGGACATTGGCGTCTTCGTGGATCGCATGCGCCCGCTGCGGCTTGCGGGCGTCGTTCAATCCGCCGTGCACATGGGTAACGACTACCGCATCTTTTCCAGCCGCGGCCGTTACCCGTGGGAGGCGACAAACGGCAAGACACCGTTGCCGCAGGACCTTCGCGAGCGGTTGCGCAAGAAATACGGACTCGGCGCCTGGAACGTGGCCGGGGCCTTGACCGGCACCCGCGGGCAGGTCCGCGCGTCGCGCACAGCGGTGAAGCGCGCGTTGAACGGCCTGGGCGGCGTGCGCTTCGTAAGCGACAAACAACTCGACTTCGCGGACCGCGTGTTCGGGCTGCTGAGCAAGTTCGGCATCGCGCGCGAGACGGCGCACTTCATCACCTCGGCCAAGCCCGTGCTCGACGCGGCCAAAGGGGTGCCCGCGGACCAGCCCGTCCGTGGGACCTATTGGCGCCTGCGCCACGAACCGCCGGCGCATGTGAACGATCCGATCGAGGCGGGCGCGGGATTAATGTGGGCGTCGCCGGTGTTGCCGATGCGCGGCGAAGACGTGCGGCGCGTGTTGCAGATCGCCGATCCCATCTTCGCGCGCCACGGGTTCGAGCCGATGACCACGCTGACGCTGTTGAACGAGCGTTCGCTCATCGCGGTGTTGAACGTTTACTTCGACAAGAGCGCGCCAGACGAGGCCGCGCAGGCCACCGCGTGCCACAACGAATTGATCGATGCATTGGCGAAGGAAGGGTACTATCCGTATCGCGTGGGATTGGACACCATGCCGAAGATGGTCCACGAAGGGGACGTCTTCTGGGAGGTCGCCGGGGCGCTCAAACAGGCGCTCGATCCGCTGGACATCATTGCGCGGGGACGTTATATCCCGCCGCGGCAATAGGTTACTGCGTCCTGAATTCCTGTGGTATTATGTTCGTCTAATTCTGCAAGGAGTAACACCATGTTCAAACGAATTTCCATAGTGGTCGCGGCCGCGTTCATGGCGATGCCGCTGATCGCGATTGCCCAGGACGATGCCGCCGCGAAGTTGAAAGTCGGCGATACTGCTCCGGACTTCGACATTCCGGAACAGAAAGCCGTCGAGGGCGCGCCGAAAAAACTGTCCGATCTGAAGGGCAAAAAGAACGCGCTGATTGCGTTCTATCCCAAGGCGGATACGCCCGGCTGTACAAAACAGATGTGCGGGTACCGCGACGACATCCAGCAAATCCAGAGCGCGAACACGGAAGTGATTGCGATCAGCGTCGACCAGCAGATGGACAGCGAGAAGTTTCAAGAGAAGCACAAGCTGCCGTTCTCGCTGGTCGGGGATCCGCAACACAAGATCATCGAGGCGTACGGCGTGCCGTTGAAGGACTACAGCGGCAACAAGTTTGCGCAACGGTCCGTGTTTCTCGTCGACAAGGAAGGCAAGATTACGTACGTCGACTTGGACTACAAGGTCGCCGAGGACAAGGATGCGCTTTACGGGCAGATGAAGGCGCTCGACGGCGGCGGGAAGAAAGAGTCGTAGCCAAGCCCGAAACAAAGCCGGCGGCGCGCCGCTCGAAGTGGCGCGCCGCCGAATCGTTTTCCAGAAGTGGCCGGCGCTACTGCTGGGCGCCGTACATTCCCGGGTCGGCGAGTTTTTCCTCGAAGATTTCGACGCCGTTGTCCTTGCGAAGCTGGTCCATCACTTTGGCGTAGAGGATGTTTCGCTGCAGTTCCGGCTTCGATTCGTCGAGCGTCTTGGGCATTTCCTCCGTGCGGCCCGTCACGACGCAAACAAGCATGCCGTCCGGGTAGGGGCGCTGCGTGACCTTGCCCTGCGCGTCCTGTGTCGCTTCCGTCCAGCCTTGAATGAAGATGGGGCCGATGACGTCGCCGACGTTCGCGCCCGAGGCCTGTTGCCAGAACGGCGCGAATTTGATCTTCATCGGATCGTTCTCGAGTTCCGCCTCGACAATCGCGGCGCCAGGGAGCGGCGTCGGACCGTTCACGAACTCCCGCGGGGACGCGCCGGCCTTCAGTTTCTTCGCCAATTCCGTGCTGGCGCCGCGAACCTCGCTGGAGTCGCCCGGGATAAGCACGCCCGTGAACGCAACGCGCTCCGGGTGCTTGAGCTGCGCCTTGCGGACTTCGAACTCGTCCGCATATTCCTTGTCGCTGATGGCGATCGTATTCTCGGCTACCGCCTGTTCAATGCGCAGGTAGACGCCCTGCTCGGCTTCGAGGTCCTTGACCATTTCGTCGATACGAATTTCCTTCTCCTGCTCGAAGTACTTCAGGTCCTCTTCTTTCATCTTGTAATCTTCCGGGTTTTCGATCTTGATGAAAACCTCGGGATCGTTAATGCGAAGCACGGCCTCGGCCAATTCGCGCGGCACGTGGAGTCTGTTCGCCGCGACCAGTTCTTCGGCGTTTTGTTCGCGCACGCGCCGATCGAGGTAGTCCTGCACGGCTTTGAGCATGTCGCCCTTGGTGCGGATAAGCGGACGTTCCTTCGGAGACATCTCGCGCAGCACTTTGTCGAAATCGCCTCGCGTGATGGGTTTGCCGTTCAGCATGGCGATCTTGATGCGGTCTTTGTCTGCGATGAATCCGCACGACGACATAAGCACGAATACGGCAAGCGCGGCGGCCGCGGCGCCGCGAAAAGACTGGGTAAGCACTACTGACTCCTTCAAATCCCAAAGAACCAAGTCTATCATTCGGCGCGGGAGCCAGTCATCCTTTCGTGATTTCGGCGACAGCCTGAGTCAGGTCGTTCAGGTGGACGAGTTCGAGCCAGTGCCTTTTCAGAGCGCCGCTGGTATCGAATACGAAGGTCGCCGGGAGTTCGCCGTCCCAACCGGATGTACCGGCGCCGAGCGCTTTGACCAGTTTGTCCGGCGGCAGGTCTTGGAGCACGAACGCGGGAAACGGCAGCTTCTGTTCGACGACAAACGGTTTCACGGTATCGTCGAGCGCGTATTCGGCATCGGCGCTAAAGCTCAAGAATGCGACGTTCTCCGCGTCGCGCTCGCGGTAGAACCGCGCGAGTTCGGGCATCTCTTCAATGCACGGGATGCAATAGGTCGCCCAGACGTTCACAACGAGGACCTTACCCTTGGCGGCGGCGAGCAACTCAGCCACCTTCACGCCGTTCGCGAGCGACACACCGGGACTGGCAACCGGCACTCGATCTATCGCGGGGGCTGACGGTACCTCGGATACGGTTTGCGCGGCCGGGGCTTCGGCGCCATCCGGCGATGGTGCGCCGCATCCGAGCTCCAGCACGGCGGTGACAAGGAGCAACGCGGCAGTGCGCCGGACCGTAAACGATCCGGCGCACGCGCCACGTGCCATAACGCGTATTGAAGTCACTCGGGGTTACGCGGCTTTGCGTTTGATGCCACAGCCATATGCACTGTGCTTGGGTTCGGAGACGGGTTTGCCGGCAAGCAATTCGTCGAGCGCGGCGGCCACGTAGTTCTTGTAGTCCGCGTCGGTCGGCTTTTTCTGATTGTCGATGCTGCCGTGGTAGGCGAGTTTGCCGTCCTTGTCCGCGATGTAGATTTCCGGCGTGCGCTTCGCCCCCATCACGTCGGCGTATTTGTTGTCCACATCCTTGAGGATCGGGTATGGAAGCTTCTTTCCGGTCCGGTTGTCGGACGTGGCGTATTTTGCGATCTCCGCAGTTGTCGTGCTCGCATGCGAGTCGATGCTCAGGAAGACCACCCCCTTGTCGCCGTATTTCTCCGCCAATTCGGCATAGCGCGGTTCGCACTCGTGCGATACGGGGCACTGCTGTGACGTGAACGACATGACGACAATCTTGCCCTTGTGCGCGGACAGGGAGTGTTCCTTGCCCTCGTAATCGGTCAGCTTGAAATCGGATACCGCTGTCCCGATTTCGGGCGCGTCCGATATAGCCGCTCTCACGGGGCCGGGTGTAACGAAGGCGAGAGCCAACGCCATCCCCGCGACGGCAAGGCCAAATAAGCCGAACTTCTGTTGCTTCATGTCAGGGTTCCTCCGTTGGATGCGGCGCCGCGCATCGTTGGTTTGCTGAACGGAAATGGTAACACCACCGGACGATGTTTTGTGCCCAATGGAACGGCATTGACGATTGGGGGATAGTGACTGGGAGAAGGTGATAGCGCAGGGCTGGGAACGACAGCGACCCAGTATTTAATTGACAAAATATGTGGATTTCGCTACCCTGTCGTGTGACAGCCAGGCATTCTGGGAGTTTATCGAAATGCGTCGGTTTCGTTTGCGAACGCTTCGCGTCATTGCGATCCCTGTGGTATTTCTTGCGGCGGCTATGCTGGCGCCGGTGGAGACGTCTGGGGACGAATCGTACGGCGTAATTGATGGATTCAGCGATGGACGGTGGCGGACGGAAGTCAGCGTTTCGACCGGGTTCCATTCGGGACGCCGCTCACGAACTGGTGACGTGCAGGTGACGGGTAACGTCGAATACGAATGGCCGGTGTTCGCTCGGTGCACGCTGGGCCTGCGCGCCTACCCCCTGTTCCTGTATAAACAAAACGACCCGAACGACACGCTGTGGGGCGGGGGCGTCGGCGGGGTTGGCCGCGTGTACCAAAACGCGGGCGACCGGAACGGCTGGTTTGGCGAGGCCGGTGCGGGTGTTATCTGGCACACGAACCATATCGAGGGCAACTCCGCCACGATGGACTTCCTGCTCGAGGCGGGGGTGGGATACCAGTTCAAGAACAACTGGCACGTGACGCTGCAGGCGTCGCACCTTTCGAACGCGGGGTTGAGCGACGACAATGCGGGGGCAAACAGTTTGGGATTGGCAGTCGGGTTTACGTTTTAGCGCCTTCGCAGACGCGGATGATGGGAGCTGTACGAGGAGTGCAAGCAGCAGGAAGCGTTGGCAATCCAACTAGGTTACAGCGCGCCCAGGAACTTGTGAACGACTTTAGGTAGCGCCAGCCGATTGAGTTGCTGCCTCGTACTCCACCGCATCTCGTCATGATGTTTTGCCGTCAATTCGCCGCGGGATATGGCGCACGCATACACGTGCAACGACACCCGGAAGTGCGAGTATGCATGTTGGACGCTGGCGATTAACCCTCCCACTTTCACGCGCACGCCAAGGCTTTCGCCAAGTCCGCGTATAAGCGCCGATTGATGTGTCTCGCCGTTGTGCACGGTTCCGCACGGGAATTCCCAGAGTCCGCCGAGCAGCCCGTTGCTTGGCCGCTTTACGAGCAGGTAGCGTCCATTCTGATTGATAACCGCCGCGACCATTTCGCGGCGTGGCGTTTCGGCCTTCGCTTTGCGCACGGGACGTTGATCGACGACGCCGGCGACGCGCGCGGCGCAAAACCGTCTGGCCGGGCACGTACCGCACTGCGCGGACTTCGGCGTGCAGATGCGCGCCCCGAGCTCCATCATCGCTTGATTGAAATCGCCCGGGTGTTTCGCGGGCACGAGTCTGTCCGCGAGTTTCCACAATCGATCGCGCACCTTTGCGTCGTCCGTGCAATCGGCGATGTTGTAGAGGCGCGAGAGCACGCGGATGACGTTACCGTCGAGCACGGGGACGCGCTCGCCGTACGCGATACTCGCAATTGCGCCGGCGGTGTAGCGGCCTACGCCGGGGAGGGACTGCAGTTCTTCGGCGGTGCGCGGGAATACTCCCCCGCATTCGTCGGCTACGATTTTTGCGGCGCGATGGAGGTTGCGCGCACGCGAGTAATACCCGAGCCCTTCCCACAATTTGAGGACGCGGTCTTCCTTCGCGGCGGCGAGTGCCTGCACCGTCGGGAATGCGGAGATAAAGCGTTCGAAATATGGTAATCCCTGATCGACGCGAGTCTGCTGGAGCATAATCTCGGAAAGCCATATTGCGTACGGGTCCGTGGTGCGGCGCCACGGCAGATCGCGCGCGGCGCGCCGATACCACGTGAGCAGGGCGCGGCGGAATTGCGAAGGGGACGATTGTGGCGTTCGTTTGTTCTTCGTCGTCATGATGCAGCCGATCGAACCATGCAAGGCGGTACTACCGTACCGCACTCGACGGCGCGCCGCGCAAATTTTCGCGGTGGGCGGCGCGCTCTGTTAGTGTTTCTCGATGGGCGCCGTAAATGGGAGAAGTTCGTAGATGGGCCGGCTGAGACGGGTATCGATTGTCGTTGCGATTGTCGCGCTTACGTTTGTCATTGTGGCGGCAACACTGGATTTTCAGTTGGCACGCGCGGCAACGAGTTCGCGCACGAACTTTGCGGAAGCGAGCGTCGCCCGCGGAGGAGCGCTGCACGTGTTGTCCGGCGATCGCATCTACCTCCACGCCGAGAACCGCGAAGGGCTCGGTGGGAACCTCGTATGGGAAATGAGGCGTCAGTTGCAGGACGTCTGCGGGGTGACGGTGACATTACTGAACAACAAGCCCGGGCCGGAGGACTTTCCGCTGGTGATGACCGCTGTGCGCGACGACGCTGCGTTTTGGACGCCGTTCTACGCGAGCGGGTCGGCAAAGGTCTTCGCGAAGTTTGCGTCGAACACGAGCCACATAACAGTCGATACCGGGGCGGCGGTGTTCGATGAAGACAATGGAGGCTCAAAAGTCATTCCACTGGTTGTTTCGCTGAATGCGACCGTCGAGAATTCGACCTTTGGGTTGGTATCGCTGCCCGCGTTTCGGAAATTGATGCTGCGGGACGCGGCACGGGGGTTTGCGGAATATTTGAAGAAGGCCATCGAAAAGGCGGAGGCAGGTGGAGCGTAGGAGCTATAGGTCCTGATGCATTCCAAGATTGCATGCAAGTGGCTGACATCCCCCTAAATCCCCCTTCAAAGGGGGACTTAATGCGGCGCAAATGACGTCGTTCCGCAATTCTTAAAGTCCCCCTTTGAAGGGGGATTTAGGGGGATGTTGAAGGCGAATGTTGAAGGCGGACTTAGGGGGATGTTGAAGGCGGACTTAGGGGGATGTTGAAGGGGGATTTAGGGGGATGCGGTTTACCGCAATCCGTTGCGCCAAAGCTTGACGCGCCAAACGGTCTATGGGTTGAGGTAGGCGCGCACTTCGTTGAGCACGTCCGCGCGATCTTTCCAGGGCTTGTACGCGAGGCGCATCTGCCAGTCGTATTCTCTGCCCACTTCGAAATTCGGCACGACCAATTGGAAGTCCCACGCGGGGCAGGAATCGTCTTTGGCCGCGTTATCGCCACCACCACTGGGGGAGTGCGCAAAGCGAAGGTATGGATTTGGCTTCCACATGAAGATCAGCACCATGTTCCTGAAGCGCCCGTAAAAGAACGGCTCGGAGAACCGCAGCGGCGAAAAACCTTGATAGAGTGTGTCTGATGGCGGGGGCATGGGCAGTTCCGCGGTGTCGCCTTCCCAACGCACGGTGCTGTCGCGTCCGTGCTGCGCGGTGCAGAGCTGCGCCCACTTCGGGGCGTCGAGCGTCGATCCTTCGCGCAGGAAATACATGCTCTTGTCGAGCGGGCCATTGATGTACGACGCCCAGAACACGCCGAAGTATCCGCCCTCGAACACGTCCTCCGTCGGTACGCATTTGAAAGTTGCGTCGATGTAGTACGGCTCCGCGAGCGTGAACGTGGTCCAGCTCTCGACCTTATAGAACGGTGTCGGTGCCTGATGCAGTTCTGCCGTCTTATCGTTTACCTTTCGAAACGTGATGGGAGAATTTCGCGGCTCGAAGAAGATATTGGAATCTTCGTGACGCGGGCGCGCATCGAAGTAGTGCTCCAGATTCAGACCTGCGTACGCGGGAACGAACGGGCTCTCGGCTTCGTCCGGCGAGGTGATACTGAACACGCCGTTGTACCGTTGGCGGTGCGGATTGTTGCCGAGGTTGTTGCCGATGAGGCATGTAAGGCGCGAGACCGAAAACGTATCGAAGTCGACGCCTTGCTTCCCTTGCACGTCATCGGCCGGGCCCGCGGCGATTACCGCGGCGCACAGGACTTGGATCAGCATCGTGCCTTCCTCCGGGCTATGGCAATTCCTTGATGCGAATGTTGCGGTACATGACCTGGTCGTTATGTTCGGTAAGGACGATAAACCCTTCGCGCAGGCGCGGGCGGAGTTCGTCGACAGCGTCCATGTCGGCCTCGTTTACTTTTTGTCCGTTGAGGTAGTAGGAGATGTGCGTGCCATCGAAGATCGCCTCGGATGCGTTCCATTCGCCGTGCGGTTTGGATGCGTTCACCGCGGGCGCCTGCACGTCGTAGATCGCGCCGGTGCTGTTCTTATCCGGATCCTTGCCGTAATCGCCGAGCATCTGGTATTCGAAACCGACTTTCGAGGCGCGTTGCGCGCGCGGCGCGCGGAAGTGGACGCCATTGTTGCCGCCGGTGGGCAGGTTCCATTCCCACTTCATATGGAAGTTCTTAAAGCGGCGTATCGTGCGAAGGCCCTGCGAACCGCCGGTGTTGCGGCTCAGCGCACCGTCCGCAATCGTCCACGCGTCTTTCTTGGCGCCAAGGACAATCCAACCATTGAAAGTCGTGCCGTCGAACAGCGCGACAAACCCTTCGGCGCGCTCTTCCGGTGACAGCCCCGAGTTATCCGGCGTCCATTGTTGCGATTCCTCGGGCAAGGCGGAGGCCGTCTCGAGCGTGTCGTAGCTTGATTGGTCCGCCATGAGCACAAAGTGCGCCGCATCGTCCAATTGGTGCGGCAAGCCACCGAGCACGAGTTGGGGCTTCTTCCACGATTTTTCGTCCGGCGCGATCACATCCAAGTCGCCGTACCGTTCGCACGCGAGTGTGAGATGTTTCGACACGCGGTTAAACGCGCGCGCGCACTGCTTGGCGTCACCGCCCGTGATGAGAAATAGGAACCCGGTATCTTTCGCGAAGGCCTTCGCAACGGTCCGCGCCCATTCGAGCCTGGCCTTCTCGCCATGCGGCGCGGGCGCGCCCATCACGTTTATCACGCTGACCACGGCGCGGTCCGCGCCTACGGCGTGCACCTGGCGCGCGGCTTCCACCGCGTCATTGGCGATCGACTTGCCATCGTCGGAGGCGCCGTACACGTCGAAGCAGATCGAGTTCCCGCCTACGGTGGCGATCCGGTTCATGGCGCGGGCAACGTCTTCTCTCGTGACGCCCGGCTTGCCGATCTCCGGCACGCTGATGGCGCGAACGGTGTAGGCGTTGGCGCCACGCTTGAGCGTTCGGGCGGCGACGGAGACCGCGTTCTTGTCCTGCGCGTACGCGTTCCACGAAAGGGCCGAGGCCAGCACGCATGCAATCACAAAAGTAGGACGTGACATACCCGAATAACCCCTTTCTTGCGCCGCAGTTGGAGAGACAACTGTAGCAAATGACGGACAAAAGGTCGAAAGTCCGCGACCCGGCGTCAGGGCACGCGGGGTGCCGATAGTGCGACCCGCGGTGAGCGCGCTTGCGAGAGTCCTTGCAGGCGAATTAATTGTGGCGCCCGCAGACATTCGACCATCGGGCGATGCCCCGAACGGCTTTGATTGGTATTCGGGCACTGACGTATCATTGGTGGACGTGGAAGGAAGTAACCATTCGATGTTTAGAACCTGCACTCTCGCCCTCGCGATGGCGTTTTGCTCCGGCGTTTCACTGGCGGACGACGCCGCGCCGGCGGCTGCGTCGCCCGAGCCGGCTGCGACCGAAAGCGTCAACGAGCCCATCGGCCCGGTGACGTCGGATGCCGTGCTCGAGATGATGAAGTCGCTCGAGGATTTCATGGCGCAACAACCCCAGGACGTGCCGAAGGGCGAACCATTGGTGCTCGACGCGCGCAAAGCGGTCGAGCTCGCGACCACGCAGAATGCCAAAGTGCTGGTCGCCGAGGACGACGTGGAGGCAGCACATGCCAAGATCGGGCAGGCCCGATCTCGAATTCTCCCGCAGGTCACGGTGTCGTCGACGCAAACGTGGACCGAGTTTAACGAACGCGACCAGAATTTCCTTCAGGAACTGATCTATGGCGGCAGTCTGGGCGGTGGCGGCCTTGGCGGAATCGGTGGCGGCGGGCTTGGCGGCGGCCTGGGTGGAGGCGGCGGCTTGGGTGGAGGCGGCGGCTCGAACCAGATACCGGGCAGCCGCGTTGCGCGATTTGTGCTGGGCAGGGTTGTGACCGAATTGCTCGATATCGACAGCCTGTACGAGCGGCCGGACGATTTTCGAACGGACAAGCTGACAATTAATCAGGTGATCTTCGCGGGCGGCCAAATCAAGGCGGCGATTCGCGCGTCGAAATACCTCGCGGAGTCGCAGGAATTTCAGCAGGAGGCAACTCTGGCGCAACTCGAGTACGACGCGAAAGAGGCGTACTACACGGCGGCGGCGTCGCAGGCCCTCGTGCGCGTGGCCGAGGAAAGCGTGCGGACGTTCGAGCGGCAGTTGAACGATACGAAGCAGATGTTTGACGTTGGGATGGTGAGCAACTTCGAGGTGCTGCGAGCGGAAACCGAACTTGGCAGCCGCAAGTCGAGTCTTGTCCAGGCGCGCAACGGACAACGTCTCGCGTTTGCCAACCTGTGCCGTGTCGTTGGCGTCCCGCAGGATACGCCGCTGACGCTCGACACCAAATTCGACTATGTGCCGAACACGCAGGACCTCGACGCGTTGGTCGCGTACGCGTACGAACACCGGCCGGAAATCCTCGCGTTGAAGAAAGGCATCGACGCGGGCAAGGAAGATGTAAAGCGGGTCCGCGGCCAGTATCTGCCGCAGGTAGCGGGCAACATCCAATGGCAAAACGTCGACAACGGCGGGCTGACGCAGCCCGATGGCTGGACCTTCAGCATCGGCGGCCAGTGGGACGTTGCGACGGGCGGCCGGCGCAAATACGAGCGCATCGAATCGAAGGCGCGCCTGAGCAGCCTCGAGCATCAACTGAACGATCTGGAAGCGCTGGTCGAACTCGATGTGAAGGCCGCACAAATCCAGATTCAGGACGCGATGGCGCGCGTCGCGAGCGAACGCGGCACGCGCGAACTTGCCAAAGAGGGGCTGCGTCTGGCGGAACTGAGGTTCCAGGAAGGCGCGGGCACGCAAACAGAAACGCTGGACGCGGAACTCGCGCTGACCAGTGCGGACACCGCGTTGGTGCAGGCGCTGCGCGATTTTGCGGTGGCGAACGGTTCGCTCGAGCGCGCCATCGGCAAGAGCTGGGTGCGCGATGAGGGCCAGACCGGCGAAGCGGCCGCGACACCCCCTGCCGGCAACGAGTAGCAGACACTCCACGCACACGTTCGGTTCAAGGTAGTACGCATGAGCGAATCGAAAGAAACCATCTCGGCCCTACTGAGTTTATTGTACCGCGCGCACCCCTGGCACGGCGTACCGATTGGGGAACGCGCGCCGGACGTCGTGACAGCCTACATTGAAATGACTCCGACTGACCCGGTGAAGTACGAGCTCGATAAGGGGACCGGGCTGTTAAAGGTAGACCGGCCGCAGAAGTTTTCGAGCACCTGCCCGACGCTGTATGGGTTTGTGCCGCAAACCTATTGCGCGGAGCGATCCGGCGCATACTGCGCGGAACGCACGGGGCGGACCAACATTATCGGCGACGGCGACCCGCTGGACATCTGCGTGCTGACCGAGAAACCGATTCGCAAAAGTAACGTGCTGATTCAAGCCATTCCGATAGGCGGGCTGCGCATGCTCGACGGCAGCGAGGCGGACGACAAAATTATCGCCGTGATGGTGGACGACGAGACGTTCGGCGAGATGCGGGACATTGCGGACTGTCCCAAACGGCTGATCGATCGGCTGCGCCATTACTTCCTGACCTACAAGCAGGCGCCGGACGCCCAGGACAAGGTTTGCGAGATAACGCACGTCTACGACCGCGTGGAGGCGCGCGAGGTCATCATCCGCGGGCGGGAGGATTACCTGCGGCGCTTCGCGAATATTGGCAATTTGTTGAACAAAACTCTAAAATTTGGCGAAGCGTAGGCGGGTCGCGGTTCAGCCGATTGCGGGAGCGCTTGTTTGCCGTTTGACTCGACAGCGCGAACGTATTCGATTGACGGACTCCCGCGCCTTATGCTACTGTGCGGGCTGTAGTTAGACGTATAATCCCCGGCGCGGCATTCCTCGTTCCGGCGCCTTTGGGGTCGGGGTGTGCGCAAACCAGTAGGTGGGCGATGCGGCAAGCTAAGAGGCGGCGCGGCTTCACGCTGATCGAACTCATGATGGTGATCACCATCATTTCGATACTTGCGGCGCTATTGCTTCCGGCACTGGCCCGCGCGCGCGAACGCGCCCGGCGCGTGGTGTGCTCGAACAACCTCAAGCAACTGGGCCTCACGTTTATCATGTTCGCCAATGAACACCAGGGAAAGTTTCCGCCGGGGCACCCCAACCACTACTACGGCGAACCGGACACCCGCCCGCCCGCCAACGATGACGCCGTACTCATCCGAAATAATCTGACCTTCGATCCGCGCGGCATGTTCCCGGATTATCTCAGCGATGCCAAGGTGCTGCGCTGTCCGTCGAACGCGCAATTGCTCGAGGACCCCCAAGTGAACTGGTTCTCGGACCTGACGTTCGTGCCCCGCTACGTATCGCCTGTCGTGGCAAACGACCCGCGAAACGCGACGCTGCTTCCCAAGCTCATGAAGGAACGTACGGATTACGAATGCATCACGAGCCAGTTTTACATCTATTTGCCATTTGCCGTCGAGACCGAGGAGAATCTGCTGTTTTTGAAGGACGAAATCGACCGCCAGATGTCGCTGGGAAACACGGATTTTCTTCGCGAAGACTTTACGATGACAGGCGGTCACGGGACAGCGGGATCGGACCAGTTCTACAGACTCGACGTCGGCATCGCGCGCCGGTTCATCGAGGACATTAACGATCCCGCGGCGTCCGCCGTATCCGACACGCAGATTCCCGTCATGTTCGATACGATGGCGTGGGACGACGACCTCGATCCGAACCACTTCGCGCCGTACGGCGGAAACGTGCTGTATCTGGATGGGCACGTGGAATGGTACGAGCTGAAAGACAACGAACTTCGACCGCCGTATACGTTGCTGTTACTGGAGTTTTGGAAGGCGAACGTCTACACGAACGAGGGTATCAAGAACATTCCTCCGTGGTGCAGCAACCGGGCGAAGGGCACACCGTTCCGTCCGCGTTACGAGTTCTATCCAAGCGACGAGATGTATAAGGGATTGTATTTCTGAGGAACGCGCCCGGCAGGCGGTGCGCCGCCGGCCGCGCGAGGAACTGGGGAGAAAGAGATTGAACATGGTCCATCGGTATAAACGAATCGCGTTGCCGGCCGCGTTGGCGCTTCTCGTGTGCGGGCAGGCGTACGCGTGGGGCCCCGTCGCGCAGCGCTCGATAGTGGCGACCGCATTTCAGGTGATCGGCCGGGGATTCGCCGACCCATTCAAGACCACCGACTACAACTACGAGAGAGACGTGCTGGCCGGCGCGGAAGCCGGCCGTGCGGTGCTCAATTCCGAGGGCCAGCTCGGGTCCAAGCAGGACGTGCTAAACGCCATCGGCACGGAAATGCAGTTGCTTCGCGAGGTGCGAAAGCGCGGGAGCGGCGGCAGTTACTTCGCGTACCGAATGGGCGTGCTGGCGTCCATGGCGTCGGACGTTATGTTTCCGTTGACGTTCGAGAAGGATACGGCGGGTGCGCGCCTTGCCAAACAGGTCGAAGACGACATCGACAAGCATCTGAAGTCGTATCAGTCGCGGACGAAATCGCCACGGCTCGAATACATCCGCAATCCCGCGCAGTACTTCCAGCAGCGCGAGGCGACCTTTGCGGACGCGCGGTTGTTGCTTGAGAACGATTACGCGGCCGGCAGCGGTTACGCGGGGTATGCGAGTTCCGCGTCGCCCGCGATGATGCAGTCCTCGGTCGAAGCGGTCGCCGACGTCTGGTTCACGGTGATGCGTCCCGAGGGCGATTCGAGCGATGTGAAGCCGTCGGACAAGTCGTTGACCGCGTATTTCACGGAGCAGGTCGTCTACCAGCTTCGGACGAAGAAGAACCTGCGCGAGGCGGAGCGCGCGTACAAGCAGTTCGCGGAATTGAAGACGACTTCTCTGGCGGCGTACGACAAGATTGGCGACGCGTTTTACGCGTTCGGCGGCGAAGGCCGCGACCGCGCGGTCCAGGAGTGGACGAACGCGCTCACGCTGCCGGGACCCGGACGCAACGACGTGATGAAAAAGCTTTCGCAGCATTACCTTAATCTTGGAAAGGCATATCTGGCGGCGGCGCCAAAACCGAACGCGCCAAAAGATTCGTTGCCGAATGCGTTGGCGAATTTCACGAAAGCGCTCGAGTTCGACCAATCGAACGAAGAGGCCGGTCAACTTATTAACGAAACACAGATTCAAATCTCCGAACGTGACCAGCGCCTCGAACTCGCGATCCGCACGCTTTCGGCCGCGGAGTCCGTGGTGAAACAGGCGGAACAAAGCAAAGTAGACCAACAATTCGCCGAGGCAATTGCGCAGTACAAGAAAGCCATCACGGTCTACGAGCAGGTGGGCGACGAGTTCACCGAGCAGTTTGAAGCCGCGGATGCGGGAAAAGAAGACGCCAAGCTGCGCATCGCCCAGATTATCAAGGCCGTTTTGGATTTGGCTTCCGATCGCATCGAGGACGGCGACCGGCTTATCGATACGAAGAAGTTCGACGACGCGATCAATCAGTTCAATAGCGTCGAGACTCTGCTGAAGGTTGTACCGGAGGACTTGCAGGGATCGCAATTACAGGAGAAGAACACGCTGATCGAGCAGGCCGCGCAAAAAGTACAGGATGCGGAAAAGGCCAAACGCGCCGAGGAACAATTGCAGCAGAACAAGGCTGCGGTGGGCGGCCCGCCGGCGCGCTGATACGCGGATCGGAACTTCCAGAAACACGTGCGGGGCGTTGGGTGTGTGAACTACTCAACGCCCCGCCTATATTTCGTGGGCCTTTGACCGCGGCCTCGAATTAATCAGTTCCGCACACTCTGCGACAGGCCCGAATTGCCGGCTGCGCCGGCGCGACCTGCCTTGGGAATGACAACGGTTAGCACGCCGTCGTCAATGGACCATTTCATTGCGGCGCCGTCGACCGGGCCGGGCATCGTTACACGCTGTGTGCATTGGCCCGCCAACCGCTGACGGTCGGCGCCGCTGCCATCCGCGCTTTGCACCTTCTTCTCGTGCTTCACGCAGATATACAACGTCTGGTCTTCCACGCGCACATTGACGTTGGCGGAGTCAATGCCGGTGAGTTCCGCCTTCACCAGATATGCACCGGCTTGTTCGTTCATACGCAACTGGCGCGCGGCGCCAACGATTCTCGGAATGCTCTCGGCCTGCGGCGCGATGTCCGATTGTGCGCGCATTTGGTCCATCATACGCTCGAGTTGCGCGCGCATCTGGTGAATATCGGAGAAAGGCAGACCGATTCGGCGATCGAGACTGGCGTACGGATCCGCGGACTGCGGCAAATAGATTGGCGATCGTGGAGTTGTTTGCGTAGTGTTCGCAGCGTCGGGCGGGTTCGATTTCGGAATCACGTTCCACTCGGCGTTGTCCGCGAGGTCTCGGACATGCTCCAACTCGGCGACTGTCGCGCTGAGTTTTTCGTTGGTCTCCCAGAGCACATACGCTTGAACGCAGAACGCCGTCGCGAGCAGAAACACAAGCGCGTTCAGCGCACGTTGCTTCTTCCCTTGGCGCCTCTCCGCTGATTCTGTCTGTAGCTCGTCCACAACGTAATTCTCTCTATGCGAGACAAAATAAGCAAGGTGTGTGCCGTCGGCGCAACGTGGAACCGTATGGCGTAAGTAGTTGATAAGAAGCGAGTTGCCAAAACGCTCGCGCCGGCCAAGCTTGTACAAATGTGGACGATTTCAGGCCCGGCAATGCTGCTCCTGCCTCAAATGCGATGATCGTCTGGAGCGGGCGTGGCCCAATCTATGCAGGCAATGCGGCGGCCTCAAGTTCGGCGGGCGAGTCCAATAGAACTTGCGGGACGTGGGCGGAAGACAGCGCCCCTTTCCAGCGGCGGGTGCGGGCGAAGTGGTAGAGGGTCTCGAAGTAGTCCTGGTCGAGCGTGGGCAGTTCGAGATGCTCGCCCGTCGCGCGCAGGGTGTTTTCCATGTCGAACCGGGGTTGCCGGAACGCGTATGGGCGGTAATGCGCGAGGGCGGCGCGGGCCATGGTCTCGAGGGCCGTCGCGTTGCCGTTGAGGCGGTCCACGAGTTCGAAGCGCAGGCCAAACGCCTCGACGAAGTCATTGACCCATGTGAAGAGATCGGCGATGGTCGCGCCGCTGGAATCCGTGAGGTGATAACTCTGATTGCTTGGACCTTCGCTCTCGATAATTCTCCACAACGCTTTTGCAGTCCAATCGACGGGCACGAAGTTGCACAGTGTATCCGCGTTGCCTTCGAGGCGGATGACGCTTTCGCGGCCCGCAAGCCGCGTCTGCGCGAGGTGCACCAGGCGGAAGAACGCGTAGATGTTCTGGAAGTCAGCAATGGCGCCGTCCGCGCTCGATCCGACGATAATGCCGGGGCGGAACACGGCGCCGCGCACGCGCCCCGAATCGAACGCTTCGCGCACGGCGGATTCCGCGTGCCATTTGCTGCGTTCGTAGGCGTTGGTGAACCCGTGGCGATCATCGAGTTCGCGTTCGTAGGCGGTTCCGGCGCGCGAGCCGGCAACGTACGCGGTGCTGACGTGATAGAAGGGCACGCCGCGATTGGAAAGCAGATCGAGCACGTTTTGGACGCCGCCGACGTTTGATTCCCAAACGCAGTGATTGTCTTTTGGATTGAAACTTGTGGACGCGGCGCAGTGGATGAACGCGCGCGCGCACCCAAGCAATCCCCCGGCAATGCGGGGTTCCATGCCGAGCCACATGCGGCGCACGTCGCCTCGCACGATGCCAACTTCATCAGCCTCGGAGCGAAGTCCAAAAACGCTGAGCACGGCGCGTATGCGCACACGGGCCTGTTCGAGGGACATATCGCGCATGATGGCGATGGGCCGGTGGCCGCGTTGGAGCGCTTCGGCCATCACGGCGCTGCCAAGAATGCCGGTCGCTCCCGTTATCACAACGGCGGGTTTGGACAGGGCGGTAGTGCGCACAATCTCTCCTTAAGACAACACCTTAGGTTCAGGCCCCTGAACACCCTAATAGACAGGGTGCGTGCGGGATGGGTTTCACCAGGCAAATCACACGCACGCTACACAACGACGCGTAAAATGTTACGCGGATAGAGTACCGCAAACCGGGGGGACAAATGGATAGGGAGTAACCCCGATGTGGCGTTTTTCGCGAAATGCGCGGTATTAGCTCGCATTTCTCACGAAGTAACCCAGGAGCGCGTGGCGAGAGGATTAGCCCGCCTTCTCGCGATCCTCGTACTGGCGCTTGTAGTACTCTCTAAATGCACCGCTCTTAATGGGCCGCCACCACCATTCGTTGTCTTTGTACCACTTCACCGTGAGCGCGACGCCGTCGTCCCAATTCATGAGCGGCTTCCATCCGAGCGCTTTCAGCTTGTGCGAATCGATCGAGTAACGACGGTCGTGCCCCGCGCGGTCCTTCACGGGCTTGATGAGATCGGCGCCCTTCCCCACTTCCTTGAGTATGCGATGCGTAAGTACGACGTTTTCGCGTTCGTTCTCGCCCGCGATGTTGTACACGTTGCCCGGTTCGCCATGGCGCAACGCATGATCGATGCCGCGGGCGTGGTCTTCGACGAACAACCAGTCGCGCACGTTTTTGCCGTCGCCGTAGAGCGGAAGGGGTTCGTTGTCAATCGCGTTGGTGACGAAAAGAGGCATGACTTTTTCGGGATACTGGTACGGGCCATAGGTGTTCGATCCGCGTGTGACGATCACGGGGAGATTGAACGTGTGAAAGTACGACATGCCGAGCAGCTCGCCGCCGGCCTTGCTCGCGGAGTAGGGATTGCGCGGATTGAGGGGATCGGTTTCTTTGAACGACCCCTGCGCGATGCTGCCGTAGACCTCGTCCGTCGAGACAAGCAGGATGCGCTGTGTGCCGAGTTTCTTCGCGGCTTCAAGAATGTTGTGAACGCCGCGGACGTTCGTCGCGATGAAATCGCTCGCTTCCATGATGCTGCGATCGACGTGGCTGTCGGCGGCGAAGTTTACGACGGCATCACACCCTTCCATCGCTTTTTCCATCGCGGCGGCGTCCGCGATGTCGGCCTTCACAAACGTGTGGCGTTTCGGATCGACTTCCTTCAGATTATCGAGGTTGCCGGCGTAGGTGAGTTTGTCAACCGTGACGACGTGAACGTCAGGATAGGTCTTCAGCGCAAAGCGGACGTAGCACGATCCGATAAAGCCGGCGCCCCCGGTCACGACAATGCGGTTCATTCGGTGTTCTCCCTCTGCTTCATATAGCGCGCCAGGCCGTCGCGCCAGTCGGGCATGACGATACCACTCGCGGATTCCAATTTCTTGTTTGACAACACCGAATAGGCGGGACGCGCCGCTTTCATCGGGTACTCGTTCGCGGAACACGGCTCTATCGGTGTGTCAAGGCCGGCCTCCCGCACAATCGCCTGCGCAAACTCGTATCGGGAGCAACTGCCGTTATTGACGCCGTGGTAGATGCCGTAGGCCTTCGTTTTCACGAGCGCGAGCGTGGCCATTGCGAGGTCGCGCGTGTACGTGGGCGATCCGACTTCGTCGTCGACAACGCGCAACGAGGGGCGCGACTTCGCCGCCGTCAGGATTTTCTCCACGAAGTTGTTGCCGCCGGGGCCGTAGAGCCACGCGGTGCGGATTACGAAGGACTGCGGGTTGCCCCAGCGGGAGTTCTCTTCCCCGCGGAGTTTCGATTTTGCGTAGACGCTTTTCGGCGAGGTTTTGTCTTCCGGCGTGTACGGCTCGCGCTTGGTGCCGTCGAACACGAAGTCGGTGCTGAAATACACGACCGGCACCTCGATCGCCGCCGCCGCTTCCGCGATGCGCTGTGCGCCGTTTGCGTTGACATGGAACGCGCCGCGCTCGTCGTCCTCCGCCTTTTCGACGTCGGTATACGCGGCGGCGTTCAACACGAGATCGGGCCGTGCGTCGCGAACGGCAAGGCGCACCGCCTCGCCCTCAACAATGTTGAGTTGGGAACGGGTCAACCCAATGACGGTGGAGTCCGCCTGAAACACGCGGAGCAGGTCGCGCCCGAGTTGGCCGCCTGCCCCGAAAATTAATACGCGCATGCAGTAGTTCCGGTCGGCATTCGGCGCAGATTGTAGCAGGAAGAAGTGCGCATTGAAACCGGCGTACCCGCTGGGGACAGGCTCGGTAAATAGTGTGCTGTCGCCTGACTTAACGCGATGGCATCGCGCGCGTCATGGTGCGATGAACAAGGCAGTCGGTGCATTTCATTTTGAGTATTCTTCCACAGATCAACGGTTCGACACGGTTTGTGTCCGCTTTGGCTTCGTTGCGAAGGAAGCAGTCTTGGACCCCGACCGGCTTTGCCGTTTTTTAGCGGCTGCTAGAATCGCATCGAGGTCGAACTCGTACTTTGCCGCGAGCTGCTCGCGTATACGTCGTACTTCTTCTACTACAGGGTCCTTTGTCATGTTTCAAGCTCCCATCAATTCTTCCGGCGTGCAAATTACCGGGCACTCGAAACCGTTTTGCGAGCAAATCTTTGCCACCTTCTTCGATATGGCTGCGTTCGCCAAATGCACACAGTTCCACGTCATCAGGAAGTCCATCGCGTGGACCGCGGCAATAGCTATATGCGTCGCATCGATTGCCGCTTTCTTCGGCATGACACCGGAAGCCAAGAGTTCGGCCGCCAGCGTGCCAACTTCCGGAGTGATATCCAGCGATCGCAGGCCCGCAATCGCTTGTAGCCTTTCGCGCGCCGCCTTCTTGTCTCCTGCTTTGGCCTCGTCAAGTACGAACTGGGACACGTAAATCTCGAAGGCATGGCGACGTTTCCTCCACCATTCCTTTGTGATTTGCTGGTGTCCCGCGATAACAAGATCGCGGCTCGGCCATGAGACGAGATAGCTCGGAATGGTGGTTTCGAGATACAACCTGGGCTTCATTTGGTCCCAATACTACGCGAAACGCCCTGTTGCGCGAAACGCACGCTTTTCGTTGTCTGCGGATCGACTACAATTAGAGCATCATCGCTGTCTTGAGGGCTCAAGTTGTTGGCCAACCTGCCGATATATAAGGCATAAGCCAAGGCACGGAGGCCGAGGCTAGACCAAAGACACGGATGTCGCGACAGTTGAACTCGAGGTTGGGTTGCGCAAGCGCCCAACACTCGGAAATTCGGCGGGTGCCATCCCTCACCCGCCATCCCATAGCGGGCGTGTGAATCCCTGCACACGATCGCACGAGACTCTTGCAGGTCTTCCCTCCCACGAGTGGCGCCACAATCCCATAGTTGTGGCGCACTTCTTTTTTATTGCTTCACCATTACGGGCACGATATTCGTTTGCGCGGGGGAGCGCAACGAATCAGAAAGGAATACCTTCGTCTTCGTCGGCGGGTTCGTCGACGTCGTACGGCGGTTCGTCGTCGCGCGCGCCGGGCACGTAGGGCGGGGCTTCGGCGCCGCCCGCGGCGGGGTCCTGGAAGCGCTGCGTGTTGCGGTCGAAAAACAAATCGAGTTTGCCGGTCGGGCCGTTACGCTGTTTCGCGACATTGACGTGGATCAGCTTTTCGTGTCCGCCACCGCCACCCTCGTCGTCGTCCTCTCCCCCGCCCTGACGCTTGTACGCGGGCGGGCGCGACAACATGATCACGACATCGGCGTCCTGCTCGATGGCGCCGGATTCGCGCAGATGCGAGAGCTTGGGCGCGCCGGTGTCGTCTTTCTCGGCCTCGCGGCTGAGTTGCGACAGCGCGATGACGGGGACGCGGAGTTCGCGCGCGATACCCTTGATCGAGCGCGAGATTTCGGCAATCTCCGTCTGGCGGCTTTCGGTGCGGCCGGGCGCGCGCATGAGCTGGAGATAGTCGATCACGACGAGATCGAGATTGTGCTGCGCCGCATGTCGGCGCGCCTTCGATCGCAGTTCGAGGATGCTGATATTCGGGGTATCGTCGATGAAGATCGGCGCGGCGCTGAGTTTGTTCGCGCCGAGCTGGACTTTTGGAAATTCGTTGCGCGCAAGATAGCCGGATCGCAGGCGTTGCGAATCGATGCCGCCGGCCATGCACAGCAGGCGCTGCACGAGTTGTTCCTTCGACATTTCAAGGCTGAAGACCAGCACCGCCTTCTTCTCGTGTATCGCGACGTGCGACGCGATGTTGAGCGAAAACGCGGTCTTGCCTACCGAGGGACGCGCCGCGAGCACAATCATGTCCGAGGGTTGGAACCCGGAAAGCATCTGGTCGAGTTCGTGAAATCCGGAGGGCACCCCGGTGTAGCCCTTGTGCGAGCGGATGATCGCCTCGATGCGATCGATGGCATCGGGCACCAGTTCGCCGACAGGGAAGATAGGACTGAGCTGGCGCGTCTCCGCGATGGAGAACATCGCCGCTTCGGCCTTGTCGAGGAGCGCGTTCACATCGCCGGGCGATTCGTAGGCCTCGCCCGCCAGCGTGCTGCACGCGGTAATCAGGCGGCGCAGGACGGCGGCATCGAGCACAATCTTGGCGTAGTGCTCGACGTTTGCGGAGGTGGGGACTACGCCCGCGAGGTCCGCGATGTAACTTGGGCCGCCGGCTTTTTCGACCGCGTCGTCGCGGCTCAGGCGCTCCATGAGCGTGACGACGTCCACGGGCGTGGCGTCGCGGTACAGTCCGACAATCGCGTTATAAACAAGCTGATGCGGCTCAGCGTAGAACACGCTGGCCGCATCGTCTTTCAGAATCTCGATGGCCGTGCCGACGGCTTCGGGGTTGAGCAGCATCGCGCCGAGCACGGACTTCTCCGCGTCGATGCTCTGCGGCGGGACCCGATCGAATACGGGAACGGGCTTTCGCTGCTTGACGGTCGCCACGTTATTCCCCGGCCTCCTCCTCCACTACTTCGACTTCGGCTGCTTCCGCCGCGGGCGCTTCCGCGACAATCGTCTCGACGACGGGGACTTCCTCCTCGTCCTTCACGACATTGACGGTGACCTTCGCCTCGATGCCGCGCATTAGTTTAACACTAACTTCGTGCGCGCCGAGCGAGCGGATGGGTTCGTCGATATGAATGCTCTTGCGGTCAACGGCATATCCGAGCGGTCGAAGCGCTTCGGCGATTTGCACGTTGGTGACGGAACCGAATATCTTGCCTTCTTCGCCGGCCTTGGCCTTGATCTCGATGGAAATGGACGCGAGCTTCTTCGCTTCTTCGGCGAGGTGCGCGCGGACCTTTTCCTCGCGCCGCTTGATGTTGCGCAGCTCGTGTTCGATCTGCTTGGCGCTGCCGGACTCGGCGGGCACCGCGAGCTTGCGCGGCAGCAGGTAATTGCGCGCATAGCCCGGCGCGACTTTAACGGTAGTCCCCATTTCGCCGAGGTTCGGCACGTTCTCGCACAGAATTACTTTCATGTCGTCGTCTCCTTTTGCGCAACGCATGCCGCGTGGCGCCTAGCCTTGGGGTGTTTGCCGCAACCGCGCGGCAACCGTAAAGGTTTACCCCGTTTTCAAAAACCTACATCAATTCTCCAATGCCTATGGAGTCGTACTCTTAATCCTATCTCGTAATCGAGTTTTGGGTTTGGGGCTTGGCAGAGAAGAACCCCAACTCCATACTCGCCCGAGACTCTTTGCTTCCCGGCTTCCTCGCTACCTAGCTCTCTCCCGACTGCGCATTTCGGATGGCTTCAGCAAGCCGATCCATCCGCATGCGGAAATTCGCCCACGTATCGAAGAGGCCAATAAAGCTCAACGCCGGGTATAGTCCCGACATCAGGAACACGACCACGAGCATCGCGATTAAGAACAGACTCGGCGCCAATACCTGCAAGCCGTATAGGAAGATTGCACACCCATTCAAAAAGTAGATTGAGCTCAATCCTACGGCCACGTTCCAAGTCACGAAGCGCAATTCGAACCCGCCGTACTCGCGATCGACGAACCACGCCAGCGCAGTCACGATTCCCACCCATACAAGCCAATCGGGGGGGTGCATGTCTCGAAACGCGCCGACGGGCCCGGGATCGGCAAAGCGCCGCCGCAAAACGATTGCGGTGATCGAAACAAATGCACACGTCAGCGCAAGGTACACGGCGAATTCGACGCCCACGACGAACGCGAACTTGTTCTGCCCGAACCAGCGAATGCTTTCGAGCTGGCGATCGACGATTTCTCGATCGAGGTTCGCGGCGTTTGTATTCAACTGTTCCACAAATAGTGCGATCATCGAGTCGATGATGCGATTAAACGCATCCCAACACAGCGCGAGGTACGTTCCGACCACGGCGGTTACCGCCGCCGCGGCTGCCGCAACTACGCGTCCGTAGCTCCAGCCGCGCCCGGTACCAACGCCAATGGGCAGCCCCAGCGCGGCGACGACTACGGCATTCGCCGATGTCATCGCGACCATGCCGGCAATCTGCGCGGTCGATAGCTGCACGCTGTTCGCGTCGCCCCGCCCGGGCATGGCGGCTATCAGCAGTCCGCACCCTGCAAGCGCGGCCAACGGGGCGCCGGCAATCAGTCCCGCGGCCCTGCGCCATTCGCGAAAATGCGTATAGACCGCAACAGGCACCACGTACAAGAGCGCGGGGCAACTCACCGTCAACACCGACAGCGGGTTCGGCAGCAGGTTGAACAGCGCCGTGACCGCGAACAGCAGCGTCCACAGGCCGGGGTACGGCATAGCGCCGCGCTCCGCGGCCTAGTCGGCCACGTAGGGCAACATGGCGATCTGCCGCGCCAACTTGATCGCGCGGGTCAGCATGCGCTGGTGCCGCGCGGTCGCGCCGGTGATGCGGCGCGGAATGATCTTGCCGCGCTCCGTCACGTAGTGCTTGAGCAGACCGATGTCTTTGTAATCAATATAGACGACGCGGTCCACCGTCAACCGGCAAACCTTGTTGCGCGACATCGCCTTCTTCTTCTTCTTCTTGGCGCGCGCTTTCGCCTTCACAGCAAATCGAGCCATTATCCGGATATCTCCTGTATTCGCTTAAAATGGAATGTCATCATCCGCGGGCGGAACGGGTTCTTCGATCGTGCGCGGGGCCGGTTTCGATCCGCCTCCGCCACCGGACGGACCACCCTTGCTATCGCCCCAATCGAGTTGTTGCACACGGTCGCCATTGACTTCGATTACGGTGCGCTTCTGGCCGGACTTGTCTTCGAAATCGTTGCTGCGCAACGATCCTTCGACCAAAACCGGCCGGCCCTTGCGCAGGTACTCGTTGTTGTACTCCGCGGTCTTGCCCCACGTCGTGACGTTGATGAACATCGTCTCCTCGCGTTTTTCGCCGTCCTTTGTCTTGTAGACGCGCGAAACGGCAAGGCCCATTTTGCACACCGCCATGCCCGAAGGCAGGTAGCGCAGCTCCGGATCGCGCGTAAGGCGCCCCGCGAGGAAAACCTTGTTCACGTCCGGCATGCGGAAGTCCGACATTCGACCGATCCCTCCTTAGGTGTTGGCACGAGCGGTAGTGCGGCTCGGACGGAGCCTCGCCCCACCCGGGAGCACCGTTTGTGCCCGTCTTCGCAATCGAATTCGAGTACTACTCGTCGTCGTCTTCGTCTCTGCGGCGGCCGCGCTGCGGACGGCGATCGTCTTCTTCCTCGTCGTCCTCGTCGCGTTCCGCGGTGCGCGCGGCGCTGGCGCGCAACTCGGCCTCGGTGCGCCGTTTCTGCTCCTCCTCGAGCCGCAGGGTCTTGTCGTCGAAATAGACGATGACGTCCCGGATGATGCTCTCCGTGAGCCGGAAATGGTTGGCGAGTTTGCCGACGAAACTGGCTGGCGACTGAAATCGCAACAGCACGTACACCCCTTCGGTGTACCGGTCCACTTCGTAGGCCATCTTTCGCTTGCCCCAGGTCTCCGAGCGCACGATAGCTCCGCCACTGGACGTGACAAGTGTCTCGACGTCCTTCGCTACCGTCTGGATCTCATCGTCTTTCATGTCTGGCTTGACGATGTAGAGCGCTTCGTAAGTTCTCAATGCAATTCACCTCCTCCAAACGCAGTTCTGCCATACCGGCGGTATTGGGCGTAAACCGAAAGTCTATCAAATGAACGGAACTTGACTCAACCTGCCCGCGGGCGCGCGCTTACCGTTACCGGCGCAGTGCCCCGGGGGTTGAGTCACCCCCGGATCGGCGGTATCCTACGGGAGCGAGCTGTCTGTCCAGTGCCGGTAACTCCGGCGTCTTCGGAGGGTTGGGCCATGTCTGCTCATACGGATGCAGCCGCCAATGAGCCCACGCGCGCGCCATTCGACGAACACGTAGTCCTGCGCAGAATTCTCGAAGGCACGGCCACGGAAACCGGCCAGCAATTCTTTGCTGCGCTCGTCAAAAACCTGGCCGCGGCACTGGGTACGCACGGGGCATGGGTAACCGAGTATATCGAATCCCGGCGGGTACTCCGGTCGCTCGCCTTCTGGATTGGTGGCGAATTCGCCCCGCCGCAAGATGAACCAATTGATGGCACTCCGTGCGAGCGCGTGGTGCAGGGATTTGACATCGTTCATTACCCCGACGACTTAACCGCGCTGTTCCCGGACGATGCGCATCTCAAAGTATTCGGCTTCGAAAGTTACATGGGGGCGCCGCTCTTGGACGCCAATCGGAATGTAATGGGACATCTCGCCGTGTTGGATACGAAGCCGATGCCGGAAGCCCCGGACTTGTTTGCGGTATTTCGTATTTTCGCCGCGAGGGCGGCGGCCGAACTGCAACGCATTCGCGCGGAAGATGCGTTGCGCGAGCGGGAAGCGAAATTGAATCGCACCTTGACCGGCGCGATGGATGCAATCATTGAATTGGACGACGCGCTGCGCGTCACGCTCATTAACCCTGCTGGAGAACGAGCGTTCGGCGTGCGCGCGGCGGACATTTCGTGTGGTTCGTTTGAAAAGTTCTTCGAGAAAGCTGATGCCGCGCGGCTCGCGTCGATGACGGAGGACCTAAAGTCGCAACCGGCCGGGAAGCAACACGTCTGGATCAAGGGCGGCCTGCGCGCAAAGACTGCCGTGGGCCAGACGTTTATGGCGGAGGCGACGATGTCGCGGACCGAATCGAATGGAAAGGCTTTCTATACACTCGTGTTGCGCAACGTTAACGATCGCATCGAAGCGGAACGCAAGATCGAAACATTAATGGTTCAGACGGAGTACCTGCGCCGGGAAGTGCAGGAATTGCAGAATCACGGCTCGATCCTCGGCGCCAGCACGCCGATGAAGCAATTGATGGAAGACATCGCGCAGGTCGCGGCGACAGACGCCACCGTGCTCGTGCTCGGCGAGACCGGCACCGGGAAGGAGCTCATTGCCCGTGCAATTCACAGTGAAAGCGCGCGCAAGAATGGTCCACTCGTCCGCGTAAACTGCGCGGCAATTCCGGCCATGCTGATGGAAAGCGAATTCTTCGGCCATGAGAGGGGCGCTTTCACCGGCGCGACGGCAAAGCGCGAGGGACGTTTCGCGCTCGCCCACGAGGGCACGATCTTTCTCGATGAAATCGGTGAGTTGCCTCTTGACCTCCAGGCGAAATTGCTGCGTGTATTGCAGGATGGCGAGTTTGAACCGGTCGGCAGCTCCAGGACGCGAACGGTGGACGTGCGGGTCGTCGCGGCGTCGAATCGCGATCTCGAAGAGGAAATACGCGGCGGCACGTTTCGTGAGGACCTGTATTACCGGCTCAATGTGTTTCCGATCCGCGTGCCGCCGTTGCGCGAGCGCGGCAACGATATTCCACTGTTGGCGCAGGAATTCGCGAACCGGTTCGCACGGCGCATGGGAAAGCGTCTTGCACCGTTGACCCCGCGGTGCTGCGATCGGTTGAAGGCGTACACATGGCCGGGCAATGTGCGCGAGCTTCAAAACATCATGGAACGCGCCGTCATCACCGCGCGCGACGGCCACCTCAATCTTGACCGCTGCCTGCCCGATATTACCGACACGCACACCATTGACGCGGTGAACGACGCGGGCGCGCGAATTCTCACAGTCAACGATCTCCGCAACCTGGAGCGCGCCAACATTCTCCGCGCGCTCAACGGGACAAACTGGAAGATCGCGGGTGATGACGGGGCGGCGCGGGCGCTCGGTATGAACGCAAGCACGCTGTCCTCGCGAATTAAGGCGTTGGGAATTGTGCGGCAGCGCTGATTCGCGACTCGTGAGATTTCCACGAGGTACTCGCGAGATTTCGCGAATCGCGAGTTTTCACGGTCTTCTGTAGTCCCAGCGGGGTCCTTCAAGCCGCACTGTGCAAAGAAGTTAACCAAACCCTCCGCGGCTTGGCACAGTATGTGCTCTTCCCAAGTGTGAAGGTTGGTCCAGACATGTCGACGATTCGGTGCCACGGGGAACGGGCCCCCGTGACACAGCAAACGGACGATATACATCAACAAGGTGATTCGCAGCCCACGGCGCACGATGCGAAGGATGATGACGGGACGACGGCCAAGAGTGTGAGCAACCTGAGTGCATGGCGCCACGCAAACATCGCGCTCTGGCGGGCGTTCACGAAAAAGGAAAGTGAGGGAACCGAGTATGAGTAGGACATTCTCATTGCTGTACGGAATTGCATGCTACGCGCTGTTTCTCGTGACATACCTTTACTTCATCGGGTTTGTCGGAAACGCGATCGTGCCGACGACGCTCGACGGTACGCCACGCGTTCCGCTGGCATGGGCGTTGATCAACAACGTCGCGCTCATCGCTGTGTTTGGCGTCCAGCACAGTGTCATGGCGCGGCCCGCCTTCAAGCGCGTGTGGACGACCATCGTGCCGCAGCATCTCGAACGCAGCACATACGTGTTGTTCTCGTGTATAGCGCTCTTCGCCATGTGCTGGTTCTGGCAGCCGCTGGGCGGAACGGTGTGGCGGGTGCACAACGAGATAGGCCGAAATGTGCTGTATGCCCTTTTCGCAATGGGCTGGCTGATGGTTCCATTGGCGAGCATGTTAATCAATCACTTCGACCTGTTCGGCGTGCGCCAGGTGTGGCTGCACTTCCAACGCAAGCCCTATTCACCGCTCGCCTTCAGAACGCCCGGGCCCTACAAGTATTTGCGTCACCCGCTGTACGTGGGCTGGCTGCTGGCCTTCTGGGCGACGCCGGACATGACGCTGGCGCACTTGCTGATGGCGACGGGATTGACGGCGTACATCCTCGTGGCGATTCCATACGAGGAACGCGACTTAGAAGAGTTCCACGGCACGCCGTACACCGAATACCGCAAACGCACGCCAATGTTCGTGCCGCGCGTTATGGGTGGAATTAGCAGGCGCCCGCGGGTTGAAGCGGAAGAAACGAAGTCTGCGTAATTGAACTCGACCGAATGCTCACCGGACGGTGGGTCGTATATGCGTCCGCGGCCCGGTTTCTCTTTTCTTGCGAAGTCCTGCCCGCGCAAGTTAGTTCAACGAGAACAAAAGTATGGCGAGTGCCGCGCCTAACGCGGGGACGACCACCGTCAGGGCGGCGAAGGCCGGGTAAGCGCCGGCGTAAGGTTCGCGGCAGATGGATCGGATCGTCGTCACGACGTAGCCGTTGTGCGGCAGCGTGTCGAGCGCGCCCGAAGATATTGCGACGACGCGGTGCAGCGCGTCCGCGTTCACGCCCAACGAAAGATAATGGTGCGCGAATAGCGGCAACGCAATGGTCTGACCGCCGGACGCGGAGCCGGTGAGCCCGGCGATGACGCTGACAGCAACTGCGGCGCCGACCAATGGCGGTCCGGGGAGGTTCGTCATGAATTCGACGGCGGCCTGAAACCCGCCGGTGAGTTTCGCTACGCCGCCAAAACCGACAACCGCCGCCGTGTTGGCGATAGCGACGAGCGCGCCGAGCGCACCGGCGGATGCGACATCGGCGAGTTGTGCGCGTCGAAGAAAGCGTGCGTTCAACAGGAGGCCGGCCGCGACGCCCGCGCCGAGCGCGACGATCAGCGCGGATTCCTTGAGCGATTCGTGCAGGAAAAACGACGCCACGAGCACACCAAGCAACGGAAGCACTCCACGCCATACCGCGGGAAGTTCGCGATCTTCGACGACAGGATCGGCGGGATTTGCCTCGAACTGTTCGCCGGCCGCCGTCGCGCGGCGCACCATGCGCGTCAACCACCAGTAGCCAAAGCCGGCCATGAGAATCGCGACAACGAGACTTACCTCCCACGCCGCGTACGGGGTTGTCCCGAGATATTTGGTGGGAATCCAGTTCTGAATTTCGGGTGAACCGGCGGATGTCATCGTGAATGTAACAGAGCCGAACGCGAGCGATGCGGGGATGAACCGGCGCGGGATATTGGCGGTTCGGAACAGGCTCAGCGCCATCGGGTACACGGAGAACGCGACAACGAACAGACTGACCCCGCCGTAGGTGAGCACGGCACACGCCATGACCACCGCCCCGACAGCGTGTTGCGCGCCAAGCGTCGAAACAATCCATCGCGCGACACTGTCTGCCGCGCCACTGGCTTCCATCACCTTGCCGAAGACCGAACCGAGCAGAAACATGAAGAACCATGTCTTCACGAACGAAACAAAGCCGTCCATGTACGCCGTGGTGAAGTTAGGCGCGCCTTCCGCAGCGCCTTGGGGAAAGACGGGGAAACCGCCCGCCACCGCGACGAGCAACGCGCACAACGGCGCGGCGATGAGCAACTCCACCCCGCGCATCGTGAGATACACGAGCAGTACAAGACCCAGCAGCAGTCCGGCAAGGCTCAGCATTAGTTTGCACCCGGGTTACCTTGACAACAGCGTGTCAGACTAACGCAAGGCCTTGCGTCATTTCGATTCGATCGGGAAAGCGGCGTAGATGAACTGGAGTACGCAAGTACTCGCGAATGACGTGAGCGTGCACGTCGGTGGGGCGGAGGTCAGTCTTTTCGGCGCAAGCAGTTGACTCCGCGCATTCGCGCGACGGCGTCGGAATTCGGCGGCACTTACGCGGCCAATTGCGACTGCCTGATTGTCCAAACCACGCACGCGCCCAACGCAGCAATGAGCAGCGTCAAAAGCGCCAACGCAAACGCCCGCGATGCGGGCAGAGGAGCGTCTGGACTGGTCGGATCTGTGCGGTTCGTGAACTCCTGCAAATTGGTCATGCCGTCGCCGTCAAAGTCGTCGTCTGGCAAGACGCTCGCAATTGAGTCGAAGGTGTCGCTCTCGTCGAAGTTAACGATGAGTTTTTCAAAGACATCATTCATACTATCGCCATCAGAGTCGACGTAGAACGACACGGTCTCTATGTGCCTGACACCGGTCAGCGGATGGTCGAAGATCCAAATTCCGACCCAGTTGCCGTTGCCATCGGTGACGAGTTGCGGCGGCTTTTCATGCACTTCATGATCTGCCGCGTTTTCACGTATCGAGACTGGTGCGGACCACGTGGAGCCGTCGTCGGCTGAATGCGCCGCGAGTACGTGGCAGTGGGGGCCAATTTGGTCGATGTTGGACCACCATGCGGCAACCCAGTTACCGAATTCATCTTGAGCAATAAATGGGCTTTGGTCGTCGCGCGAGTTCGGTACGGTCGAGCTGAGGAAGCTTGGATCGCTCCATGTGACTCCGGCATCGTTTGAATGAGTAATGAGCAATTCTGCATCGGCGAGTGAACCGCCGATATCCTCCTTGATTTCCCACGCGGCCAGCCAGTGCCCATTTCCATCCGTTTCGACGTGCGGCAGGCGGGCATAACGGCTGGGTTGCGTCAAGGGTGCAGGGGCTGTCCACGACAGACCGTTGTCGGTTGAGCGCGCTGCTACAATCTGCGCTAAGCGGGGAGACTGAGGAATTGACCTCGGCCAAACAGCAACCCAAATGCCGTGTTTATCGGTTGCCAACACCGGAGAGATGTCTGCAGCGTTATCCGTAGGGGCACCCGGATCCAAAGTGACAGGCGAGGTCCACGTAGAGCCATTGTCGGTTGAGCGCGATATATAGACATCGCGTTCCATTCCGTCCCCGAGGACTTTGTCGAAGCAGTCCCAGGTTGTTATCCACGTGCCATTCTCGTCTGTTTCGATTCTGGGCCGTTCATCGTCCAATGAATCTAATTCGGCATCGGTATTCAACGGCGCCGGATCGGTCCAAGTAATACCATTGTCCTCGGACCTTGAGAACACAATATCGGCGTCCATGCCGAGCGGACCGCCCGGAAACGTTGAGAAATTGTTCGATTCCCATACCGCAATCCAATGCCCGTACGAATCCGTCGCCAGACTCACGTTCATATCATCGCGATCATCGATGGATGCGTTGTTATTCAAATGGGTAGGCGTTGTCCACGTTGCACCGTTATCGGTTGAACGCGCGACGAGGATATCCCAATCCCTGAAAGTTGGCCTGGGCAGGAACGTATTGCGCGTAGTCCATACGGCGACCCAGTGTCCGGCCCCGTCTGTTGCGAGAGCAGGCTCGTCATCGTCTGAATACGAAAGCTGCACTGGCGAGTTGACGTTGAATTGAGCATGCGCGCTGCCGCTGGAAAGGAAGATTGTTAGGAGCATCGCGCCGATTCGAAAAGTCTCTGGGGCTCTCATAGAATCTTCTCGACTTTCTGACCCATCGGAAGCAGGTCCAGCACAGAATCCATAGACGCCCGGTGACCTCGTAGGGATTCTCGTGACTACACAGTGCCGCATATCCCATACCAAGCGTCACATTAGACGGCGGAAAAGTGTGCAAAATACTGAAAGATATGGGATTAAGCGACAGGCCTTTCTTGAAATGCTGCCGTGCCGGATAGGTGCCCTCATGTCCCGATTCCAGAATCGGGACGGCGCTTTGTTCAGTATCTGGACATCAAACTTGAGTAGCGTCGGATGAAGTTACTTACGTGAAAAGCAGGGGGCGGCGGGCGATGCCGTTGTTTCTGTAGGCAGGCTGTGAGCCGGTCGGCGCGTCGCGGTGCGATTGCTCGTGACAGTGTTGGTCTAGCGCAACGCTCTCAGTATGCTGCCCGATCCGTTCGGCGCGGTGGTCGCGATATAGATGGTACCATCCGGCGCGAGCGCGATGCTCTCCCCCACATCGCCGTGCGGCGGACTTACGCTCATCTGCCAGAGGATTCGGCCGTCGTCGCGATCAAGGCAATAGAGCGCGTTCGTGCCCGGGAAATCGTCGCTGCCGCCACCGAGAATGTAGACGGCATCGTTCGTAACAACCGGACTGCCCGCGACAACATCGCCTTCGAGTGGTGTGTGCCAGATGGACTGGCCGTCCATGCTAACCGCGTGTACCGATGCCGGGTAGCCTCCAAAAGCGTGATTTCCAAATACGCCCATGTACACGGCCTCGCCGTCGGTCGCAACAAGCCGGGGACTGTCGCCGGTCGCATTGTAGATCACGAATTCTGCCGAAGTTGGTTCAAAGGGCTGAGATGCGTGGGCTGTCGCGGGCCAGAATTCCCAGAGTTGCGATGCCGAGTCACCGTTGTCCCGAATCGCGTACAATACGTTCAACCCGGCATCCTGAATGAATACGGTCCCGTCGCCACCGACCACGGGCGTGGCCCAATTGCTCATGAAGTCATCGTTCCCTTCAGGTACGTAGCGCCACAATACGTCGCCATTCTCTGCGTTAATGGCCTGAAGGCTAAAGTCAACCGTAAGGAAGCCGTTGGGTTGTTGCGCGCGCGCATACAGGGTGTGTTCGTCAAGCGACAGCGCGGCGGGCGGAGTTACCTGCGCGAGCGGTTCCCACAGCGCGACGCCTGAAGAAGCATCTACCTTCTCCAGCCCCGCACGGGAACTGGTATAGACATTGCCCTTGCTGTCCACAAGTAGTTCCCGACTTGCAAATTCTGCGCTCCAGGCAGTGGCGCCGGTTATGGGATCGAACGCGCGCGTGACGTGATCGTTAAACGCAAACAGCACGTTGCCATCTGGCGTAATCGCAGGGGCGCCGGTGCTGCGTATGTAATCGACAGGGCCGTAATCCCAAAGCGGTTCTCCGTTGGGAGAAAACGCACTGAGCCAGTCCGGTCCACGCGCGTCACCGTGGCTCATGAAGATTCTGCCCTGAGCATCGATCGCCGAGGTTGTCCCGGGGGACCCGCTCATTTCGGATGTCCAGCGCACGGTGGGCAACGTCAGCGGCGCGGGCACGTCGAAAAAACCCGTGCGTTGTGGATTGCCGCCCACCATTGACGATCGATCGGACTTCGCGACGCGATGGTTCGAGGCCGCCGGTACCGTTGACGGTGCATTGGTCGCGGGAATAGCGGTTACATTGGCTCGATTCGGTGTCGGTTCGCTGCGAGAGGCCGTTTCCAATGACGTGTCATTCGCATTCACCGCACGCGCCGCATAAGGACGCGCACCCTTCACTGCGCTCGTTTCGCGGTCCCGGACCGAGAGTGAATACGACACGATGCCCAGTCCAGCGAGCAACGCCACCGTACCCATTACCGCCAACGTCTTCGCTTTCATGACAAGTGTGCTCCAACCGGTTAATGCCGACGCAGCTCCGGTTTTCGAGGTGAGCAGCCATACCGGCTGCGCCATGGCGATTGCGCCCGACACCTTCGCGGCGTGCTCCTTATGCGGCGCATATGCTTCCAGCAATTCGCCGACCTGTGATGTGATATGCGACTCCAATACTGCCCGCGCGCGTTGCAACCGCTTCTTGGCCGCCTCGCGGGGGATGTCGAGAATCGCTTCGATTTCCCCCATATCCTTTTTCGAGAAGTAGTAAAGGAGAAGAATTTCGCGGTGTTGCACGTCGAGATCGTGCACAGCTTGTTCGAGCATTTGGTGTAGCTCCCGTTTTGCAGGGTCATCGGTCGTGGAAGCGGGCGACGTGTTGCGCCACGCGACGGCGTTGCGTTGCGCGCGTTGGCGGACCTTTGCGTAACGAACGCACTCATGGCGCGTGATGGACGCGAGCCAACCGGCGAATTTTTCGGGATTGCGCAGCTTATCCAGTGAATGGAACGCGGAAAGAAACGCGTCCTGCGCGATGTCGTCGATATCGCCCATCAAACCGAGGTTCGCACGCACCAGGGCATGAACCATGGGCATGTATCGCTCGACCAATCGACCAAACTCGTCTCGTTGGCCGGACAACACCCGCCCGACTATCTCGGCGTCGTCGCGATGTAAAAAGTCGGCCATGCGCTAAAGGCTCCTGAGTCTATTCTACAGAGAGCCTTTGGTCGAATTTGGGGACAGAATCAAAAATTGCAGCCGTCAGGCGATGATCTCGCGAATCACGTGTCCGTGCACATCCGTCAACCGCCGGTCAATGCCATTGTTGCGGTAGGTGAGTTGGGTGTGGTCGATGCCGAGAAGGTGGAGGACGGTAGCGTGGAGGTCGTAGCAGTAGGTGGGGTTTTCGGCGGCTTTGTAGGACCATTCATCACTCGTGCCGTAGCTTGTTCCGCCTTTGATGCCGCCGCCGGCGAGCCATGAGGTAAACGTAAACGGATTGTGATCGCGGCCCGCGCCGCCTTGGCTGCAGGGCATGCGCCCGAACTCCGTGGTCCAGATGACGATGGTGTCGTCGAGCATGCCGCGCGATTTGAGATCGATGAGCAGCGCGGCAGCGGGTTTGTCCATACCCTTGGCCATGATGGCGTGGTCGCGCGCGAGGTCTTCGTGCGAGTCCCAGTTGCGGCGCGGGTGGCCGTTGTCCGCCCCGCTCCACACCTGCACGAAGCGCACGCCGCGTTCGAGCAGACGCCGCGCGACAAGGCAGTTGCGCCCGAAATCTTCCGTTTCGTGCTCGTCGAGGCCGTAGAGTCTTTTCGTCGCTTCCGTTTCGCCGGAGAGGTCGAGCACTTCCGGCGCGCTGACCTGCAGTTTCGCGGCGAGTTCGTAACTTGCAATGCGCGCGTCGAGTCGCGAATCGCCCTCGCGCGTTTGCGCATGTTCCCAGTTCAGTTGGTTCAACACCGCGAGCGCGTCGCGATCGTTCTCCGGCGTGACGAAGGAGTCTTTCGGAGGAAACAGATCGGCAATGGGATTCGGCGCGCTGGGCCGGATCATCGTGCCTTGATACGAGGACGGCAGGAAGCCCGCGCTCCAGTTCTTCGGACCGTTCGGCGCAAACCCGCGCGAATCGGGCAACACGACAAAGGTCGGCAGATTGTCGTTCATGCTGCCGAGGCCGTACGCGATCCACGCGCCCATACCGGGGAAACCAGGCAAGACGAAACCCGTGGCCTGCATGAACGTCGCGGGGCCGTGCACGTTCGACTTCGAAATCATCGAATGCAGAAAGGCCATGTCGTCCGCGCACTCGGCGAGGTGCGGGACGAGATCGGAAATCCACTTACCACACTGTCCCCGCTGTTTCCACGCCCACGGCGACGGCATCACCACGCCGGCCTCGCTCTGAAACAGTTCGACCTTCTCGCCCGGATCGAACTTCTGACCCGCCTTTTCGATTAAGAGCGGCTTGTAGTCGAAGGTGTCGCACTGGCTCGCCGCGCCGGACATGAACAACTGCACCACGCGTGTCGCCCGCGGCGTATGGTGCAGGCCGTCCGGCAACCCCGCGCCCAATCCGCCGCGGCGGACCGCCGCCTCCGCGCGCGGCAACAGACCGTCCCGCGCCAGCATCTGCGCCAGCGCGATCCCGCCCAAGCCCCCGCCCAGTTTCCATAAGAAATCACGGCGATTCATGTTCTTCCACTTCAGCCTCGGCCCAAGCCAAAATCTGTTTCGCCTGCTCTTTCGCTACCAGGTATTCCTCGTAGCTAACGGCTTCCATGAGTCCCGGGTACCGCGACTCCCATGCGTAATCCGTCAGATCGGCTGCAAGCTTTACATCGTCAGGAATCACAACCGAGTTTTCGCCAAGCGTATCGAGTAACACTTCAAGATCATGCGTATACCGGAACGTTAGACCGTGAACTCGATAGACGGCCTTGATAGCCTTCTCCGCGGCTTGCTGCAAGTGATAACATAGATCTTCGTAGAAACCGCCTTCCGGTAACGTCACACATGCCAAGGCGAAATCGCCCTTCGCGCGCGAGAGCCAGTCCGAAGGAGTTCCTGGTATCGGCGGCTCAACCGGCACTGTAGATTTCCTTGCCCTCGCGCAAAGCCGGATAAATCACCAATGACGGCTCGTCACCGAATCGCCGCAAGTCGTCTTCCGTGACGACGATGATGTCTTTGGACACGCCCAGCCCGCCAAGCGCACGGTAAACTTTCCGCGCAGTGTCGCGACGATGGGTCCCATCGGGCATGACCAACAAAAGATCAACGTCGCTGTTCTCATTCATCTCGCCCCGCGCCGCCGATCCAAACAATACCACGCGAAGCGGACGCACGGCCTCCACTGTACGGCCAACAATCCTCTGAAGAAGAGTGTCTTCTATCGATGCGCTCATGTTCCCGTACCTGCGTCCCTCAATCATACTTGGATCGGTATTGCCGATTCGTATTTCCGTTTTCGGGTCGTGACCAACTCGGCCGTATTCATCCACTCCCGCACTGGCTCGCTGCGCTGAACATCAACAACTGCACCTCCCGCGTCGCCCGCGGCGCATGGTGCAGCCCACCCCGGCAAGGCCGGCCCGAACCCGCCGCGGCGGACCGCCGCGTCCGCCACAGCTTTCGAGCCATGCGTTCACCGCCTGCGCGCTGGTGTCGCTCTCCACGAATATCGCAAACCATGCGCTTGTATCGACGAACGTCACCAGTCGCGCCTGTAGATCGCTTTATCGTGTTGCGACGCGTCAAAACCATCATCGGGGCTTTCATCGGAAAGTGCGTCCAGTTCGACTAGGAGCGCTTCGATTGCACGGCGCTGATTCTCGGCAACGGCAGCGCTGTACTTCCGCGGTGTTTCCGAGAGGGCCCTTTTCACCAGTTCTTCGAAAACCTCGTCGACAGTCTTGCCGGTAGCCGCGGCGAGACTTTCTATTTGTTGCTCGTATTTTGGGTCGAGATAAATGATCATGTCCGTGACCTGTTTGCTTGAGTATACCCCAACCGGGTCAGCGTGCGGTGAAGAAGTAGTTCTTGGTCGACGCGACAAGGATGACGAGGACAAGGTTGATCATCGCCACGCCCGGCGCGGAGGCCGCAAATCCGAGGACGTGGATTGCGCCAAAGACGAGGTTCAACGCATGCACCGGGCGCCAACGCCGAAAGAAGCCCACGATGAACAGGACTTTCCACGCCAGCCATGTCGCTGCTACCGGCGCGGTGAACATGGATACGAAGTTCCCCATGCCTTCGATTCCGAGAACCATGGTAACGACCCAGAGTTGCCACGGTAACGGCGGGCGCGGCGAGCGGTCTAGCGAACGAAGGTGCGTGTGTGCCGGTTGCGTCGAGCATGACCTGTTCCTCCCGGGACGGGGCCAGCGTAGCACATCGAGGCGGCATGTCATAGCCCGCGCGGCACTTCCGAAGAACGCGGCTTGTGCCGCCGCGGCATGCATTTGTTTACAATGTCGGCGCATGACCGGCAAACGAATCCGCATACTTGTTGCTACGGTGGACTACCCGCCCATTGACGGCGGAATCAGCACGCTCGCATTGGAACTCTCGCGCGAATTGGCGCGGCAGGGTTTCGAGGTTACGGTATTGGCGCCGCGCTTTCCCGGCATGGAGACGTTCGATGCGAGCGAACCCGCGCGCGTAGTGCGTTTCGGGGGATACGGTTCGGGTTGGTTCCGCTTGTTTCCGATGCTGGCCGCCGCGCGTGCGCTGATTCCGCACCACGACCTGGTGCTGGCGATCAATGTGGCCTACGGCGGAATCGTCGGGCTGTTTGCGCGGAGCCTGTTCGGCGTGCCGTACGCGGCGTTTGCGTACGGGTACGAGTTTTTGAAGTTCAAACGGTTCTGGCCGGCGGCGGCGCTTCTGCGCTACATCTACGCGCAGTCGCGCGGCGTCATCGCCATCAGCCGTTACACGCGCGACCAATTGGCCGCGTTCGGCGTTCGCGAGAAGCAGATCGCCGCAATTTTGCCCGGCGCGGCGCCGAGTCCCGATGTCGAGGGTTCCGCGCTGGAAGCTGTTCGCGCGAAGTATCCGCTCGATGGTAAGCGCCTGATTCTGTCGGTCGGCCGCATGGTGCCGCGCAAAGGGCACCTGACGCTCGTGCGCGCGATGGCTCGCGTAATCAATCGCGTGCCCAACGCACACCTTGTAATCGTCGGGCAGGGGCCCGCAATGGCGGCGTGCTCGCGCGCGGCCTTTCGCATGGGCGTGCGCGATAACATCACCTTCGCGGGCTCGATGCGCCGCGACTACGTGCAGGCGTTGTACGCGTTGTGCGAAGTCTTTGCATTGCCCACGGGCGAAGACCGGGGCGGGCACGTCGAGGGGTTTGGCCTCGTGTTCGCGGAAGCGCACGCGCACGGCAAGCCGGTCGTCGCCGGTAGGTCGGGTGGCGCGACGGAGGCGGTGATAAACGAAGAAAGCGGATTGCTTGTCGAACCGGACGACGCCGAAGGGCTCGCCGACGCGATCGTGCGCATTCTTCTCGACGCGGAACTTGCGCGGCGGCTCGGCGAGATTGGGCGTTTGCGCGTGGACAACGAACTCAACTGGCGCGTGTTCGCGAACCAGATGCTGGCGGTGCTCGGGGTGCGGAAATGAGGCGCATCCGCGTCGCGCACGTGATCACGCGAATGTGCAAAGGCGGCGCGCAGGAGAATACTTTTCATACGGTGCGCCTAGCGAACCGCGAGCGGTTCGAGGTCGATCTGATTAGCGGTTATACTGCGCCGGGCGAACCCAGCATGGAAGACGCGGTGCGCGCGGCGGGGATCGAAATCGTCCGCGTGGCGAGTCTTGTGCGGAATCCGTCGCCGCTGCGCGACCTGCGCGCGTATGGAGAACTCACGCGCATCTTCGCCCAGCGCAAGTACGACATTGTCCACACACACACATCCAAGGCGGGATACCTCGGGCGAATCGCCGCCGCCAAAGCGCGCGTGCCAATCATCGTGCACACGCCGCACGGGCACGTGTTCTTCGGCTACTTCAACGCCGCGCTGACGGCGCTCTATACGATGCTCGAACGAAACGTTGCGCGAAAATCGGACAGGCTGATCGAGTTGACGCGGCGCGGCGTCGAACAGCATCTTGCCGAGGGCGTGGGGACCGCGGAGCAGTGGACATCGATTTTCAGCGGGATCGATCTTGCGCCGTTCACGGCGGCAATCGAACATCGCGATGCCACGCGCACGAAGCTGGGCATTGGTCGCGACGATTTCGTGGTAGGCGGCGTGGGACGCCTTGAACCCGTGAAGGGTTTCTCGTATTTTGTGCAGGCAGCGCACATCGTCGCGGAATCATTGCCGAACGCGCGATTCGTTCTCGCGGGCGACGGCGCGGAGCGGAAGTCGCTGGAATCGGAGGCGAAGTCGCTGGGGTTGCGCATCCAGTTCCTGGGAATTCGCGACGACGTTTCCGAACTGATGGCAGCGATGGACGTGTGCGTGGTGCCGTCGCTTAACGAGGGGATGGGGCGTGTCATTCTCGAGGCAGGCGCGGCCGGCACGCCGGTGGTGGCAACCAACGTTGGCGGAATTCCGGAAGTCCTGATCGAAACAAAGACCGGCCTGCTGGTGCGCCCCCGCGATGAAACGGGAATCGCGTCCGCCGTACTGTCGCTGGCCGCCGACCCTGCGCAACGCGAACGCCTTGGCGGCGCCGCGCGCGAGCATGCGCAGCAGTTCAGCATTGCGCGGATGGTGGAGCAGATCGAATCGCTGTACGAAACGTTGATCCGGGAGAAACGACTTGACGCCTGAAGACGTCTTCCTTTCCAAGCAACGCTTGTTGGTCATTGCGCCGCACGCCGACGACGAGTGTTTTGGCTGCGCGGGCACAATGGCGCGCATCAAGCACCTTGGCGGCGAGGTCTACTGCATCGTGTGTTCCGTCGGGGATTTGAAGCATTACGACGGCAAACCGGGAGAAGTCAGCGGCGGCACGCGCGAAGCCGAATTGAAATCGGTGATGGACTACCTGAAGGTCGACGATTGGGAAATCCTGTTCCGCGACGAGCAGACGCACCTGCGTCTCGACGCGATGCCGCGGCGCGATTTGATTGCGCTGTTCGAGCGCGACGCCAAGTTGGCCCTGGATCGGTTGAAACCGACGATGGTCGCGATTCCGGTGTCATCATACAATCAGGATCATGACGCGGTTTTTCGCGCCGCGTGGACGGCGCTGCGTCCGGGCGTGCCGTCGGCGAAGCCGTTTCAACGGATCGTGCTGGGATACGACAACACCTCGCTGTTCTGGAGTCTCGAGCGCGAGAAGTTTCACCCGAACTTTTACGTCGATATCAGCGCGTTCCTGGAGCACAAGCTGAAGGCGCTGTCAATGCACAAATCGCAAATGCGCGACGCGATCCACCATTCGAGTTTGCAGAACGTCGAGTACACCGCGCGGGTGCGTGGGCGAGAGATCAGCGTCGAAGCCGCTGAGGGATATATGGTCTTCCGGCACGTGTTGTAGTCGGATCAGAATTTGAACGTGTACTGGAACGTGTACGCGTCTTCTTCGTATTGCACGCGCGAGCCGCGGCCGAGTTTCGAGAAGATGTCGCCGGTGCCGTCATCGGCCCTATCTTCGGGAAATGTGTGGGTCCACGCGAAATGGAACTCGGAGCGTTCGGTGAGTCTCTTGGTGAAGCCGAACGTGAAGTGGTCTTCGGCGATCGCGGGCGTCAAGATGTTCGCGAAGATATGCTGTTCGTCCACGGCGGGGTTGCCGCGCGAGTAGCCCGCGCGCAGAATCCAGTTGTCATTCACCGTGTAGATTGCGCCGACCTTGTAGATGTCCTGATCGTTCCACCCCAACCCGCCCTTAATCGTGGGGTTGTGAAACTGCTTGAGCTTGGACCAATGCTGGAACTTGTAGTCGGCGAGAAGTTGCAGTTTGTCCGTCACCTTCCACGCCGCGCCCACCTGAATGACTTCCGGCAGATCGAGGTTCCAACGGATGGGTTCTTCGTACAGCTTGTACTGTTCGACAAACTGGCGCGAGCGCCACGTTGCGCCAAAGCTCAAGCGCTCCCACTCCTTGTACAGGGCGAGCTGGACGCCGATGCCGAAGCCCACCTCGCGCTTGTAGTCGCCCTCGGTCGGCCGTAGCTGCAGTGTAAGCGAATCGGTGCGGAACACCGTGAAGACCGGCATGATTGACCCGCCAATGGTCCAGCCGTTGTCGAACTGGTACGCGTAGGATATTGGCATGCGCGCGACCTGAAGGTCGGAGCGGCGATCGTTACCGCGCGAAAACGGCAAAGTCGTACGCGAGCGGTCATAGTCGGCATTGTTGCCCTGTGTCCCGAGAATTCCAAAGCCCAAGGTGCCGTGTTCGAGCGGCCAGACCATCGCGATCGAAGGCACAAAGATCGTGCCGTGGTCCGCGAGTTGGAACGCGCGGGGGTTCACGATAATCGGCAGGCCGTGGGGTTCGGCCCCGCGGTAGAGGTCGAGGAACTCGCCGGACACGTCAATCCGCTTGTCGAGCGCGATGATGCCGGCAGGATTGAGCAGTATCCACGTGGCGTCCTGCGGAACAGCTACGCCCGCGCCGGCGGTGCCCTTCTGGATGGCGCCGATGCCAATTAACTCGTTGCCGTCCGTGGCAAGGGCATGCCGGACGGCGAAGAGCACGAGAAATGCGTGGGCGTACGCATACCGCTGAAGGCGCACGACTGGGGTCTCCGTTGCAGCAAAGAGAACCTTCCCGCTCCAATGTACCACCGCGATTCCCGATTATCACAGCAGGTCAGGAAGCATGGTCTGCCCATCTGGTAGAATTGGCGATTGAGTGGGAATCCCCGGCACGTGAAAACGCTTGACAGATACCTCCTGTTTCGCATGACAACCACGCTCCTCCAGGCGCTGGTTGCACTGTCGCTGGTCTATGTGTTCATCGATCTGTTTACACATCGTCTGGTAGATATTCGTAAGTACAATGTTCCCAGTGACGTCGTCATTCAGTACTATCTCAATTTCCTGCCGTCCGTGATTCAGCGGGTTGCGCCGTTCTCCCTGCTGATTTCCGCGCTGTTGGTGCTGGGGGACGCCGCGCAACACAACGAAGTCACCGCAGTGACCGCGAGTGGGATCAGCCTGCGGCGGTTCGTGCGGATGCCAATTGTGCTATCGATGGTCTTTGCGGGCGGACAGTTCGTGCTGAACGAGACGTGGGGCACCTCCGCGGCCGTCGAGGCGGAGCACATCGACCGGAACTACTTTTCGCTGAGCGACCCCCGCGATCGCAGGGGCAGGACCTGGTCCAACCTCGAAGGCGGCTGGACGTGCAACCTCGAAAAGTTCAACCGCGTCGCGCTGACCGGCGAGGGCGTGCTGATGTTCGCGCGGGAAGGAGACACAATCCGCCAGGTCCGGGCGCGCCGGATGTACTGGGACGAGAACCAGCGCCAATGGATGCTTGAAGACGGGTTATGGTGCGAGATCAGCGACGTGTTGCTGTCGCGCGCGATTCGCCGCGCGCCCGCGCCAATCACGGAAACGCCGGACGCGCTGTTTGCGCTCGACAAGCCGGCGGAGACCAAGACGGCGAAACAGCTCAAGGAGGATATCGTGATTGCGTCCGAGCGCAACATTCCTTCCGCGCGGCTTCAGGTAGACTACTACGCGAAGTACTCGCAGCCCGTGCTGAGTTTCGCGATGATCTGGCTGGCGATTCCGTTTGCAGTGCGGCTGCGCCGCGGCGGGCTCGCGATCGGCTTTGGGACGAGCGTCGTGATTGCCATTACGTACATGCTGGTGTTCTCGTTCACGACGGGCTTGGGTTACGCGGAACGCATTTCGCCAGTCGCCGCGGCGTGGTCCGCAAACGCGGTCTTTCTCGCCGCCGGAATGTTCATGTACTGGCGAACGCCAACCTAGTTTCGGAGTCGTGCCGTGAAGAATTCGGACCACAACGCGCTTTCAGCGCTCGAAGAACTATTCGGCGATCTCGGGCCGATAAAGGAGCGCATTAAACGCCACCACATCGAAACGCCGTCGTGGGCGTACGGCAATTCAGGCACGCGATTCAAGGTGTTTCCGCAGGAAGGCGTGCCGCGCAATCCGTTCGAGAAGATGGAGGACGCGGCAATCGTCCACAAATTCACGGGCGTGGCGCCGTCGGTGGCAATTCACATTCCGTGGGACAAAGTGGACGATTTCACCGCGTTAAACGCCTACGCGAAACAATTGGGCGTGCGCATCGGCGCGATCAATCCGAACCTGTTTCAAGACGATGACTACAAGCTGGGGAGCTTGACGCACGAAGACGCGCGCGTGCGGAGGAAGGCGCTCGAACATTTGATCGAGTGCATCGAGATCGCGAAAGCCTCCGACTCGGACATTCTGAGCCTTTGGTTTGCGGACGGCACGAATTATCCGGGTCAGGGCGATTTTCGGCGGCGCAAGCGGTGGATGCAGGAAGGACTGCAGGCGTGTTACGACGCCATGCCACCGAATATGCGGATGTTGGTCGAGTACAAGTTTTTCGAGCCGGCGTTTTACCACACGGATATCGCGGATTGGGGCATGTCGTATGCCTTCTGCAAACGACTCGGCGATCGCGCGCAGGTGCTCATCGATCTCGGTCACCATGCCCTCGGCACGAACATCGAGCACATCGTCGCGTTTCTTATCGACGAAGGCAAGCTGGGCGGGTTCCATTTCAACAACAAGAAGTACGCGGATGACGACGTGAGCGTCGGCAGCATCAACCCCTACGAGCTCTTCCTAATCTATAACGAACTTGTCGCGGCAGAGGACGACCCGGCGGCCCGCATGAATGTCGCATACATGATCGATCAGAGCCACAACCTTAAATCGAAAATCGAGGAAATGATTCAGTCCGTGGTGAACTGCCAGGCGGCGTACGCCCGCGCGTCGCTGGTCGATCGCAGGGCGCTGCGCGAAGCGCAGGAGAATGGCGACATCGTCGCGGCGGAAGAGACGCTGCAAGCGGCCTATCAGACGGACGTGCGGCCGCTGCTTGGGCAGGTTCGCGCCGAGATGGGTATTGACCCCAGCCCGCTGGCGGCATTCCGCGCGAGCGGCTACCTGGAAAAGGTGCGGAAGGCGCGAGCAGCGAACACGGGAAGCTCGTTTGCGTCGGGCTATCCCGGGTAGTTCGGCGCCACGAACGCGGTTGTACCGGAAGGTTGCTATTGTACCGCCGCGTGGATCGCGGTAGAGTGTGGTACGTGTGAAGGGGCCGCGCAATCGTGCGCGGCGGGACTACCGGGGAGATCGCGCCATGTTACGTCGGGGTTGGATTGCATGCCTGTTCGTTGCCTTGCTTGTCGCCAGTGCGCCCGCGCACGGAGAAGTAACCGTCTCGATCACGATTTCGGGACCGGTCGAGGAGTTGGTGCCCATACTTCAGAAGTTGCAGGAGCTTGGTCTCGGCGGCGCAACCGCGACTGCCGACCCTCTCAAGTTGAACGTCCACAGCGTGATGACCGAGGAGGAGAAGGCCGCGGCCCCCGCGGATGCCACGCAGCCGGCGATCAAGTCCGTGACGGTTGAACCAGCGTCGGCCAAAGCGGGGGAAAACGTCCTCATCACCGCGATCGTCGCCGACCCGAACCGCGCCATCGACACGGTGGCCGCGACCGTTGGCGATAGCAAGGTGGACTTGTTCGACAACGGCACCGAAGGCGACGTAACAGCGGGAGACGGGGTTTGGTCACGCAGCACGGCGCTTCCCGCGGCGCTCGCGGCGGGGGAGGTTGCGGTTGCGGTGAACGCCTACAATGCGAATGGCGAGGCCGTTCAGGCCCCCGGAGCCGACGGCCAGCCCGCGCCACTGACTGCCGCCGCAACGTTGACAGTCACGCTGTAGGGCATTGGGTCCGGGGCGGTAGTTTGCGCTACGGCATTGGCCCGCGTGGCGCTGCGTCGGATTGAGCTACGTTCACGGTGTGCGCGAAGAACTCCGGCTCTGCCGGGAGCCAAAGCGGTAGCGCCGTCCGAAGCGGACTCTGCTACCGCACTCCATAGAATCCTCGCGTCGAGGGTGCTTATTCTTCCTCTTCCGTGGCATCCGCGTCGCTCGCGGGCACGCCTTCGGGCGCGGCGGCGTCCGCGGCTTGATCGCCCTTCTCTTCGGGCACGGCCCGCGCGACGGCACTGACCTTCGCGCCCGCGCCGGGCGTCATGACCTTCACGCCCTGCGTATTGCGGCCGATCGTGCGGATGTCCCTCACCGAGCAGCGCATGACAATGCCGTCCGTCGATACGCAGACGATGTCGTCGCTGTCGTCAACGGTCATCATCGCGACGACGTTGCCGTTGCGTTCGGTGGTTTTGATGTTGATGATGCCGGACCCGCCGCGGTGTTGCAGGCGGTACTCACCGACCTGCGTGCGCTTGCCGTAGCCGTTTTCAACGACGCTCAGGACGGTCTTGTCATCGCCCGCGATGGACACGCCAATCACGCGGTCGCCTTCCTCGAGGCGGATACCGATAACGCCTGCGGCGGCGCGGCCCATCGGGCGCACGTCTTTCTCCGGGAAGCGAATCGACATGCCGAGATACGTGGCGATGAGGATGTTGTCCTCGCCGGAGGTGATTTGCACGTCGATGAGTTTGTCGTCCTTTTCGAGACCCAGCGCTATGATGCCGGTCGCGCGCGGGTTACTGAACGCCTTGAGTTCGGTCTTCTTTACCGTGCCTTTCTCGGTGACCATGAAGACGTACTTGTTTTCTTCTTCGAGATTGCGGACGGGCAGGCACGCGGTCACGACTTCGTCGCCGGAGAGGTCGAGCACGTTCACGATCGCGCGGCCGCGCGCGGTGCGGCTGGCTTTTGGCAGTTCGTGCACCTTGCGCCAGTAGACGCGGCCCTTGTTCGTGAAGAACAGCATGTACTGGTGCGCGGACGCGATGAACAGGTCGCGGACAAAGTCCTCGTCCTTCGTGTCCATACCGGTGACGCCTTTGCCGCCGCGGCGTTGCTTGCGGTATGCGGCGACGGGCACGCGCTTGATGTAGCCCATGTTCGAGACGGTGACGACCATCTCTTCGTCGGCGATAAGGTCTTCGACGCTGAACTCGGTGCGCTCGCCGAGGATTTGCGTGCGGCGCGCGTCGCCGTACTTGTCCTTAATCGCGACGAGTTCCTTGCGTACTTCGGCGAGAATCGTGCGTTCGCTTGAGAGGATGTGCTTGAACATTTCGATCTGTTTCAACAGATCGGCGTATTCCTTTTCGAGTTCCTCGCGTTCGAGACCGGTCAGGCGGCGCAGGCGCATCGCGAGGATTTCGTTCGCCTGAATGTGCGTGAACTTGAACCGTTCCATCAATCGGTCGCGCGCGGACTCCGGCGTTTCCGAACTGCGAATGATCTGGATGACTTCGTCGATGTGGTCGATCGCTTTGAGCAGGCCCTCGACGATGTGCGCGCGCTCTTCCGCTTTGCGCAGGTCGAACTCCGTCCTCCGGCGCACAATCTCCGCGCGGTGCTTGACGTAGTAGTGGATGACCTCGTAGAGCGACAACACGCGCGGCTGGTTATTCACGAGCGCCAGCATGAGGATGCTGAACGTCTCCTGCATCTGCGTGTGCTTGTAGAGCTGGTTCAGGATCACCTGCGGTTCGTCGCCTTTGCGCACTTCAATGAGGATGCGCATGCCGTCGCGGTCGGATTCGTCGCGCAGATCGGTAATGCCCTCGACCGTCTTCTCGCGCACGAGCGCGGCGATGGATTCGATGAGGCGTGACTTGTTCACCTGGTAGGGAATCTCGGTGACGATGATGCGGTCTTTGCCGGACGCTTTGTCGTGCTCGAACAGGACCTTCGCGCGCACGCTTATTTTGCCGCGGCCGGTGTGATACGCCTCGCCGAGACCTTCGCGGCCGTAGATGATACCGCCGGTCGGGAAGTCCGGCCCTTCGATGAAGCGCATCAGGTCGTTCGTGTTGCACTCGGGATTGTCGATGTAGTGAATGACGGCGTCGCACACCTCGGTGATGTTGTGCGGCGGACAACTCGTCGCCATGCCGACGGCGATGCCGTAGGAACCGTTGACGAGCAGGTTCGGGAACGCCGACGGCAGCACGGTCGGTTCTTGGAACTTTTCGTCGTAGTTCGGCGCCATGTCGACGGTCTGCTTCTCGATGTCCTGAAGCAGCAGGGCGGTGATGGGCGCCATACGGCACTCGGTGTACCGCATTGCCGCCGGGCTGTCGCCGTCCACGGAGCCGAAGTTGCCCTGGCCGTCCACGAGCACGTTGCGCAGGGACCACGGCTGCGCCATGCGCACCAGCGTGTCGTAGATCGCCTGGTCGCCGTGCGGGTGGTATTTACCCATTGTCTCGCCGACCACCGCCGCGGACTTGCGGTACGCGCGGTTGTGGACGAGGCCCATCTCGTGCATCGCGTACAACACGCGCCGGTGCACCGGCTTCAGCCCGTCCCGCACGTCCGGCAACGCACGGCTCACGATCACGCTCATGGAATAGTCCATGAACGAGGTTTTTAGTTCTTGCTCAATCGCGATAGGGACGATTCGTTCGTTACTTTTCTCTAGCATTCACCCATACCCTTGTAGGTCTCACAGTTCCATCGTCATGAAAACGCTGTTCGGGTCCTCTACGTAGTCTGCGAACGGCGCGCAATACACGAATCCAAACTTCGAATACAATCTTCTCGCGGGTTCGAAGAAGGCCATCGATCCCGTTTCCAAACTCAACCGACGATACCGGCGCTTCCGTGCTTCATCCAGCATCACATTCATCAACGCCGACGCGATACCTTTTTGTTTATAGGCCTTCGCCGTTCGCATCGACTTTATCTCGCCGTGGTCTGCATCCAACTCTTTCAACGCCCCGGACCCGATAAGCGCGTTGTCGTCCCACACGGTCCAGAACGTGATCTCCGGCCTGCGCAATTTTTCCAAGTCCAGCGCATGCACGCTCTCCGGCGGCGAGATCGCGCGCATCTCGTTCAAATGTTCTTCGAGAAATGCCGCGATCTCCGGACCATCCAAATCATCGATACGTATCAGCATGGCTGAAGATATGCACGGCCAATGGCCCTAACTTTCCGAAAGTTGGCCGCAGATCGCGTCGAACTCCGCGAGCGCTTCGTGACTATCGAACACGCGCACGGGAACGATCCAGTATGTGTTGTTTGACAGGCACAATAATCTCATTTGTTCTGCTCGAATAATCTGGTAAAACCACATCATGCGCGCGTATGTGCGTTCCGTCTGGTACGTAACAAACCCTTTGCCATAGGTCAGTTCCAGGGGTTGGGAAAGCACGGAACTCATGGATGCATAATTCTTCTTTGCGGCATCCATCATTGCGCGCATCGTCAAAATTGGACTCAGAACCGCCAATACGAAAAAAAGCAGCGCTATCATGAGACTGTCGTGCAGCACAAAAAGCACGCCGATCAGCGCAAAAGCGATTCCGATAAAAATCAAGGTCTGAACGATCTGCTTACGTGACGGGTGAATACGCGTTGCGGCCATGTAATCGTCCAGCGTTAATTGGTATCGCACAATTTTCGGCGGCTCCGGCACGGCACTACTCGTCATCGACTCACGCTCATGCGCCGCCATCACGGTCAGATATCCAAATTCCGCACATCCAGCGCGTGTTTTTCGATGAATTCCTTGCGCGGTTCGACGAGATCGCCCATGAGCGTGACGAACATTTTGTCGGCGGCCATTTCGTCTTCGGCGTCGACGCGGAGGACGGTTCGCTTTTCAGGCGACATCGTGGTTTCGTGCAACTGTTCCGGATTCATTTCACCGAGACCCTTGTAGCGCTGGATTTCGAGGCCTTTGCGTCCCATTTCGAGCAGGTGCTGGCGCAGTTCGAGCGGGTCTTCCGTTTCGAATTGCGCCTCGCCCTCATTGTTCTCGATGCGGAACGGGGCATTGCCGAGCGCGGCGATGGGTTCGTCGTGGCTCATCAGCACGGAGAAGTCGTGGCTCTGGAAGAACGCCAGGTCCACCTGATTGTCTTTGCGCTTTGCTTTGGGCAGTGCGCCGTTGCCTTCGACGAGTTCCATCTGTTCCGAGCGCGAGTTGATGATGTCGAGCCCGGGAAACAGCTTCACCAGCTCGCTGCCGGACAATTTGCCGGGGTCAATCCGTTTCTCGCGCGGCAGGGCGAGCGCCTGGATCACGGATTCGCGCGGCGCGCCAAAGACGCGCTGCAACCGGTGGAACATGCGTTCGCGTTCCTGCGCGGCCTGCAACCCGCGCAGCAGCGTCTTCAATTGCAGCTTCGAGCGCTTGTCGCCGCCGTTCTGCGACGTGACGTTGGTCGAATCGAGCACGGCCTCGAACAGAAATTTTTCCATGTCGTCTTCGGTGCTGAGGTAGCGCGACTTCTTGCCCTTCTTCACGAGGAAAAGGGGCGGCTGCGCGATGTAGAGGTGGCCGCGCTTGATCAGTTCCGGCATTTGCCGGAAGAAGAACGTGAGCAACAGCGTGCGGATGTGCGCGCCATCCACGTCCGCGTCGGTCATGATGATGACTTTGTGGTAGCGCAGTTTTTCGATCTTGAAATCGTCGTGGCCGATGCCCGTGCCGAGTGCGGTGATGATTGCGCGGATCTCTTCGTTGTTCAGCATCTTGTCCGCGCGCGCTTTTTCGACGTTCAGGATTTTTCCGCGGATGGGGAGGATCGCCTGGAACTTGCGGTCGCGCCCCTGCTTCGCGGAGCCGCCCGCACTGTCACCCTCGACGATATAGATTTCGCAGAGGGCCGGGTCTTTTTCCGAGCAGTCGGCGAGTTTGCCGGGGAGCGCGAAGGAATCGAGGGCGCCCTTGCGCCGCGCGAGGTCTTTGGCTTTGCGCGCCGCTTCGCGCACGCGGGCCGCTTCCATGGCTTTGTTCACGATGCGGTTGGCCATCGTGGGGTTTTCTTCGAAGTGGGTCTGCAGCCCCTCGTACACCAGCGAGTTGACGATGCCCTGCACCTCGCTGTTGCCGAGCTTCATCTTCGTCTGGCCTTCGAACTGCGGATTCGGAATTCGCACGGAGATGATCGCCGTGAGGCCTTCGCGCACGTCGTCGCCGGAGATTTGCGTGTCGGCCTTTTTTAGCAGGTTGTTTCGCTTGGCGTAATCGTTGATCGCTTTCGTCAGCGCCGTCTTGAACCCGGAGAGGTGGGTGCCGCCCTCGTGCGTGTTGATGTTGTTGGCGAAGCTCGAAATCGTCTCGTTGTACGAGGTCGTGTATTGCAGCGCGACCTCGACCTGCACACGGTCTTTCTCTGCCTCGAGATATACCGGCTTGCGGCTCAGGGGGTCCTTGTTTTCGTTCAGGTATTCGACAAACTCGCTGATGCCGCCCCTATACTGCATCACGGTGGGCTCGGCGTCGTTGCGCTCGTCCTCGAAGACAATTTTCACGTTCTTGTTCAGGAACGCGAGTTCGCGCAGCCGGCTTATCAGCGTGGCCGCGTTATACACGAGGTCTTCGAAGATTTCAGGGTCCGGCTTGAACGTCACTGTCGTGCCCGTTGTCTTGGCTTTCCCGCGCACTTCGATCGGGCCGGCGGGCGCGCCACGCTTAAACGACATGAAATGGATTTGGCCGTCGCGCTTGACTTCGACTTCGAGCCACTCGGATAGGGCGTTCACACAGGAGATACCCACGCCGTGCAGACCGCCGGACACCTTGTACGAGTCGTTGTCGAACTTGCCGCCTGCGTGGAGCATGGTCATGACGACCTCGAGCGCGGTCTTGTTTTTGAATTTCGGGTGCTTGTCGACGGGGATGCCGCGGCCGTCGTCGATGACGGAAATGCTGTTATCGATATGTATCTTAACATGTACTTTGGTGCAGTACCCCGCGAGGGCCTCGTCGATGCTGTTGTCGACGGCCTCGTAAACGAGGTGGTGAAGGCCACGGGTGCCGGTGTCGCCGATGTACATTGCCGGGCGCATGCGTACGGCGGACAACCCTTCGAGAACTTGGATGGAACCTGCGTCGTAACTCTTTGCGGACATTCGGTTTACCTTATCTTGAGCGGATTCGTCCGGGGCAGGAACAGACTTCGCGCTGTCGTCGTCTTGGTCGGACATGCCGGTGAGCTCCCACTAACTGCACAAGTATAGCAAAATTGGGGGGTTAAGCACAACCGAAAATAGCGTCTTTATCCGATTTTTTGCGCTACCCAGGCGGGGGTCCGTGCCCGTGCTCCCGCATCTTCACTCGTACCCGAATTTCGGGGCTCGAACGTTCCGATCGACGAGCAAGAGCACGAGCACGAAGGCGGCTGGGCTAGCCCTCGGTCGGGTCGAGCGCCGCGTGCAATTCCTGCACGGACTCGAAGACGAAATCTGGCGTGCGGCCGGCGCCGTCGAGGTCCTTTCTCGCGGTTTCGCCGCTCAGGACCAGGATGGACGTCGTGCCTGCGTTGTAGGCCATCTGCATATCGGTGTAGAGGCGATCGCCGACCATCGCGGTCGCCCCCGGCGTTGCGCCGATCTTCGCCATGCCCATGCGGACCATCGCGGGATTCGGCTTGCCTATGAATTCGGGGGTGCGCTGCGCCGCCTCGTGCAACAAGGCCGCGATCGATCCGCAGTCAGGGATGTATCCGTACTCGGTGGGGCAAACCTTGTCCGGGTTGGTCGCATAGAAGGGGAGGCCCTGCCGAAGCAGGAGACAGGCGCGTTCGAGCTTTGCGTATGTCAGCGTGTTGTCGAACCCAAGTACGACGGCGTCGGGATTTGAATCGGCGAGTTCGAAACCGGCTTGTCGTAACTCCAGTTCAAACGAAGGTGTACCCACGACGAATAAGCGGCGGTGCGGTGTTTCGCTCAGCAGGTAGCGGGCGGTCGCCTCGCCGGAAGACAGCACGTCGTCCGGTGTCGAAGGGATTCCCATCGTGGTCAGCTTTTCGGCGTACTCCCGGGCGCTTCTCGAACTGTTATTGGTGAAGAAGAGATGCGGCCGGCCGGACTCGACAAGGAACCTAATGAACTCCGCCGCGCCGGGGAGCGGGTTCTTGCCGAGGTAAATGGTCCCGTCGAGGTCGAGGAGGAAGTAGCGTAACCGCTTCAACGCAGCCGGATCGTTCGCCACGCTACCGCACTGCCTTCATGGTGGCGAAAGTCGTTGAAACCGGAAACACGCTCGGATACTCGACAAACTCGACATGCCCGTCCATATACAGGACGTTGCATCCCTCGGGTGCGCGATGATTGAAGACCGGGTTGCCCGACGGGTCCTGGCGGATGGTGTCCCACATCACGGGCACGCCGGCGGTTCGGGCCATTTCCTCGTCCGGGTTTATACCGAGAAGGGCCGCCGCGGTGCCTGAAACGGTCGCGGAGATATCATAGAAGGGACCGACCATGGCACGGCCGAGATCGCCGCCGTGTTGCACGTACGGCCAGCCCAGTTGCGCCATGTAGTCGCCGCGGTTATATGCTTTGCCGCGCAACGCCTGCGCCTTCGCAAGGTCCGTTTCGTCATCGACCTTAAACTGTTCGAGCATCGCAACGACATTCGCAGGACCGGTAGCGGGCAGGCCGACAAGCCGGGCCTGAGCGTCGGAAATCTGGGGGTCTTCGTCGTTGGCGTAGGCCATGTGAAACCCCAAGTAGGTGTACCCCGCGCCCGGCCGCGTGATTGTGCCCGCGGCGCCGCATGAGCCTTCCGCGATTCCGAATGTCCTCGCATCCAGCCGTGGCGGCGAGACTACGAGGGGGCCCAACGTTATTGCGGATACCACGCCGCCTGCGTCCGGGCAGGCAAGAATAACGGGATCGGACGCATAGTCCGGGAAGATGATGCGGGCGTCCGGCGCGAAGTCGAACGCATCGTCAATGTTTGTGCAACCGGGCATGGCGCTGGCCGGACCGAACGTCTCGTACCCGTGTGGCAGGGGAAAATAGTAGCCGTTTTCCGCGCGGTACACGGCGAATATCGCGCCCCACTCCTTCAGGTTTCCCTGGCACGTGCGGTCAAGTTTGGCGTTAACGGTGTTTCGAAGCAGCGGAAACGCCAACAGCGCGAGCACGACCAGCAGCACAATTCCAATGATGACCTCGCGCAGGCCCTTACCGCTATTCGTTCCGGCACCCATGGTTACCCTCTTGAGCACTTGTCCGTTCGATAGAAAGGGGGCATTTTGACAAGCAAACGGCGTCACTATCAAGCGCGCGCCGGGCGTTCGCGGCATGTACACGCAGTCGTGTATGCTCTTCCGTTTCTGAGAAGTATGGAAAGGTGGGGCGTGAACGATCCGTTCGATTATCCGATTTCGATTGATGCTGGTCCTTTTCGAATTCCTGCCATCCCCGCGCTTGCATTTTTCGCGACGGAGGCCGGACGCGATATTGGAGTGTTCACACGGTTACGCTTCATCTGTCGGTATTCCGATGAACTCTCGTTCATGCTGTCATGGGACCACCTCTTTGCAAGCAGCGATGTCGCAGAGGGTAGTTTCATTTTCTCGAATGGACTCGAACTGCTCAGTGGTTCGACTGACGATGACGCGGACTATTTCGAGTTCGAATCGCGAGTGAGGTTCTAGTGCGCAGGGCCGTGTCCATTTCGGCGGTGCTCGTCTTGCTCGCCGCTGCATCGTACGCGGATGCAAACAACGCTGGGCAACGCGACGCGCCACCGGGCTTTGCATTCAGACAGGACATTGTGTATGGCCCGCAATCGGAACGACAGCGGCTCGATCTGCTGCATGCGACGGATTCCGGCGCGCCCCTTCCCGTCATCGTTCACATCCACGGCGGCGGGTGGTACACCGGCGACAAGGGCGGCGACAAGACGTTTCAACTGATGCGCGCGTTGTCCGAGGCGGGTTATGCTGTGGCGTCCATCGCGTATCGCTTGTCGGACGACGCGCCATTTCCCGCGGCGATCGAAGACTGCAAGCTGGTGGTGCGATTCCTGCGCGCACATGCGGCGGAGTATCGCGTCGACGCGGACCGAATCGGCGCCATTGGCGCGTCCGCGGGAGGGCACCTCGCCGCTATGCTCGCCGTGACCACGCTGAAAGACGAATTGGAGGGGACGGGCGGCTACGACGATCAATCCAGCGCGATTCAGGCGGCGGTCGTTGTCTGCGGGCCGACAAACCTTACGGTACCGCTATCGACCAAACTGAAGGACAAGGACGACCCGTTGGTCGTGCGTTTCCTCGGCGGTTCGTTGGCGGAGAAGCAAGACGAAGCGCGGCGTGCGTCACCCATCTTCTACGTGAACAAGACCACGCCGCCGATGTTCTTTATGCACAGCATGGAGGACAAGCGGGTGGACCCAAGTCAATCGACGTCGATGGCGGAGGCGATGGCGAAGGCGGGCGCACGGTTTCGCATCGCCCTAATCGCCGACGGCGTTCACGGAATGGAAATCGCGCGCGACGATTCCGGGCGCGCGGCAGTCATTGCGTTTTTCGACGAGTATCTCAAGCCGCCGCGCAAGTGACGCAGGCGGCTTCGCACGCGCCGGATGTAGAAGTGCGCCTATTCCGGACGATCTGTACAATAACCGTCTTTCCCCGCGTAAGGAGCCCTCGTTCATGCGATTCCTGGTGATTACTGTAGCCCTTGGGGTGTGCGCGATCGGCGCGCCGGTGACGGACGACGTCGAGGTGCCGGCGGCGCACTACGAACTCCGTGTTGCACCCGGCGATGGAGCGGGCGTGGAGTTGTTCCGGCTCAACACGTCGAAGATGAACCAATCCGCTCACGACGGGTTGCTCGTGGAAGGTTTTGGCATAGGCAATTTTTATGTGCCGAACCGGCGGATGAACGAATCGCTCGAAGTGCTCGACACGATCAAGGACCGGCCAGTCCTTCAATACACGTACGAATGCGACGGGCCGAACATTCGCGGCTTGCACGTCACGCGGACGATGGAGCCGCTGCTCGATCAGGCGTCCGTGCGCGTGCGCCTGCGCATCGAGAATAAGGGCGACGAGGACCAGTGGGTCGCGCCGTGGGTGCGTAACGAGCTCGCGCCCGGCGGAAAGTTCGACGAGAACGACCGCATTGACGTGCCTTCGCTGGGTGGTATCGTGAGCGCGGAGCGCAGCGCGTATTATCCCGCCGCGCGAAATTGGATCGCCGCAACGGACAGTGCGACGAAGGAAACGGTCTATGCCGTGTTCAACTGCGACGAGACACATTCGTATCTCGCGTTGCGCGATGACGCGGAAACGTATTGCGGATTTCAGACGTCTTTCGTGCCACGGCTTATGAAGAAGTCCGGCGCGTGGGAAACGACGTACCGCATCGGCGCGGTGCGCGGTTTGACCCACGTGAACTTCGCATCGGACGAACTGGCCGCGCAGATCGACTACGCGGAGAAGAAACTCAGCGTCCTGATCGCGCCGGTGCGCGCGATGCAGGGCGTCACAATCAAAGCAAGCGTGGCCGCCGCGAACGGGCGTGTGTGGCAGTTGCAGCCGCTGAACGCGAACTTCGCGCCCGGTTCCGTGGTCCGATGCACCTACGACTGGGAGCCAATCGGCGACGGCGCGTACGACTTTCTCGCCAGGATTTCGCAGGGCGAGAAGGACGTCAAACTTGGCGCAGACACGGGATCGCCGCACGGCGGTGTCGACGCGCAGTTCCTTGTCGGCGAACCGAAAGCGGTGGCGTACGAGGCGTGGACGGATGCGCCGCATGCGCTCGAGCGGGGCAAGCGACCGCTGACCCGCGCCCTCGCGGCGAACGGCGCAGCAAAAGTGTGGCTCGAAAGTTCGCTGGAAAAGGTATTCCCGGAAGACGACCCTGATTCCTCCGGGCCAGCGAGATCGATCGCGCGCGTCGCGCTCGCGAAAAACGAGGGCGAATCGTTTCAAATCGTAATTCGTCCAAAAGAATTCGCGCTCGATCCTCTTACCATCCATGCGAGCGAACTGACGGACGCGAAGACCGGCGCAACGATTGAGGCGAAGAACATCATGCTGCATCGCGTCCGGTACTATCCCGTGCGCGTGCCGACGCACTTCGAAGGCCCGACCGGCGAGTGGCCCGATCCGTTGCCTCCGTATGAGCCGTTCACCGCTCCCGCAGACCGGTGCTCGCCGGTTTGGGTTACGATCCACGCGCCCGCGAACACGCCCGCGGGAACGTATGAAGGCACAATCGAAGCCGCGGCGGCGGGCATGGACCCCGTTGTCATCACGTTGCGCGCCGAGGTGTGGGATTTTGCACTGCCGGTGACGCCAACGCTCAAGACCGATTTCGGTTTCTGGCCTGAGAATGCGGAATCGATGTCGAAGCGGTTTGGTTTTTCGGGCACCGCAAGCGAACTGAACGCGGCGTATTTCGCCAATGCGGCGCAACACCGAGTGACGCTGCGCGCGCTCGCGCAATTGCCGGCGGAAAGCGCGGACTACGCGGCCAGCCTGCGCGCGTATGAGCCTCAGCTCAAACAGTTGCTTGCAGGCGGCGCGACGACGATCGGCGTACCGGCGCCGCTGCTCGACGTGCCGGAACAGTTGCGGTTGGCGAACGAGTTCGTGAAGAAGAACAACTTGTCGGCGCGCGCATTCTGTCAGATTGCGGACGAACCGGAGCGTCCCGCGTGGCAGCGGCTGTTCGACACGATGACGAAGTGGCGTACCGAGGCGCCGGACATTCCGCTGATGCTGACCACGCACGGCATGCAGCCATTCTTTCACGAGGCTGCGTCGATCTGGGCGGTCCACACGCCGCTGATGGACACGCTGAACAACAAGGCTGTACTCGAGCGGATTGCCGCGGGCAACGAGGTGTGGTGGTACGTCAACCATACACCGCCGCGGCCCTACGCGAACTTCTTCATCGACTTTGCGGCGATCGAGCACCGCGTGCTGTTCTGGCAAACATGGGCGCTCGGCATCAAGGGCATGCACTACTGGAACGTGAACTACAGCGAAGGCGGCGTGAACCCATTTCTATCGCAACTCGACGTGACGCCGGCGAACGGCGACGGTTTTCTCGTCTATCCCGGTCCGAACGGCCCCGTGAATTCGATTCGGTGGGAAACCATCCGCGACGGCATCGAGGATTACGATTACCTCGTGCTCTTCCGCGACCTCATGAAAAGGGCTGAAGCGGCCAATAACACCGCGCTCCTGCAAAAAGTGCAAGCCGCGTACAACCTCAAGGAAGTCGTGCCCGATCTCGTCACCTTTCCGCGCGATCCCAACGTGATGCTCGCCAAGCGCGAGGCGATTGGCAAGGCGATCGTCGAGCTGCGGCGCGGGCTGGACATGTAGGCTCCGTCGGATTCCGACGCAACGTCTTTGTCGCATTTTCCGGTTGACATTTTCAACCAGATTTGAGAGGATGACGGTGTGGAAAAGCGGCGTGCGCACTACGATTTAGCGCGAGCAAAACACCTGATCCGTCAAGGAGCATTTCGCGTTACCACGGTCGCCCTTTCATGTGCGAGACGCGACTTCGCAATTACGGACGCAAGACGGATCGCGGAAATCGTATTGACTCTCTCAAGTACGCAGCTTCATAAATCGATGACAACGATTGCCGATCCCAGGGTTTGGCAAGATGTCTATCACGGGAACGTCTACGGAATTGACGCTTACATAAAGATTCAGATCGCTAATGAGACAACCGTCATAATCTCGTTCAAGGAGTTGGAGCACGACTAGGATGCGGGAACGGAAATGGATAGATTGTCCGGTTTGCGGAAGCAAGAACTGTATGAAGGTTCGACGCGGCGTAACGGAACATTTCGAGCTTAAGGGATATCCGAATCCCGAGAAGCTAACGGGGCTAAGTGGGCTATTTTGTTCGGTGTGCGGCGACGGGTTCTGGTCTCTGTCGTCGGAACGAAAAATCGCGCGGCATCTGGCAAAGCACATGGCGGAACATGATTCCAAGCGCGTTGTTGCCGCGGACTTGGCGAGCGTGCAGGAAACGGCGAAGAAGCTCCGGGTGAGTCCGCAGGGCGTTCACAAAATGATGGAAACCGGCCGGCTTCGATCCGTGTTTGTCGCGGGGAAGCGCTTGCCGATTCGCGCCGATGTGTTGAAGAAAGCCAAGCAACGGAGCCGCGTGGCCGTTTAACTGCTGCCTGCCATCATGGGCTTGGCCAAAGCCCGTTTATCGCCTCGACCGTCTTCTCGACGAGCACCTGCCCACCTTCCGCGCCGACGACGTTGCTCTCGACGATTGCGCTGTAGCCGCCACCGCGTTGGGCGCGCGGCGTGGGCACGTAGGTGCCCGGACCGGCGAGTTGTATGACGAATGTCTGCAACGCAGGACTGCGCGACTTCATCTGAACGCCGAATTCCGTGTAGAGCTCGAAATCGTTAGTCGCAATCGCGACGTCCCCCAGCCGGATCGCGTGCAGCATCATTTTGTATGGCGTTGCCGTGCCCGCATTCTGGCGCTCGTAGCGGTCGACCGCATCCTGATGCCACACCATAATGCGTCGTTTACTCGCGTCCTTCGAGTACTCCTCGGCCTTTGCCTTCGCGGCCGTGTACTCCTCGTCCGTCACGATGCGAAGCGGCAGCTCGATCGTTTCTACCCTGTGGGCAAACACGACGTCGCCGTGCTTTTCTTGACGCGCACCGTCGTAGGCCTCTTCCCAGCCCTGCACGATCCGCCGCGCGAGTTCCTCGAGGCGTGTCAGCTTGCGCAGTTCGCGCATGCGCTCCTCGGCGCGTTTGTTGTACATGAGGTGCGGCGACTGATCGCCCGCCGCTCCGGTCCATGCCAACACGACAAGATCGCTTCCGTGTTTTGCTCGCAATGATTCGCGCACGGGGTGCCAAAAGTCCGCGTCGATCATCCAAAGTCCTTCCACTTCCTGTGACGGACACGCAACGTTCACCGCTGTCGCGATTAGCTTTTCATCCGCGCCCCAGAAGCACAGCGCCTCGACGGTGTGGTCTTCGCCGCCTTCGAAACCGCGAAAGTTGGGCGCGTCGGTCGGGCCGTACATCTGCGCGGTGCCGTCCGCGTATACCGATCTCCGATTAATTGCTACGACGGCGTGACCGAGTCCCCATCCAACCGACGCGGGTTTGCGCGCTGCCCACGCCTGCGCGACGACATCAGCAATGCGATCCGCGAGAAACTCGACATATTCCGCCGGCTGCATCGCGCTGCTGGGGATTTCGTAGGTTCCCGTTTCGGTGACGGGCGCGGTGTGCGTGTGTGTCGCACTGATGATGAGTTTATTTACGTCGAAATCGGGTACGCGTTGCGTCACGCGTTCGTGCGCCCCACGCGAAACGCTCTCGACAATGAACGGCAGGTCGCAGGACACAAACACGGCCTGTTCGGTCACTGTATTGCCATCCCGCGTTTCCAATGCGAGCGCGTTTGCGGTCACGGGAGTCAAGACGCTCTTCGACACGCGCGTCATCATTTGACCATCGAGCGCGACAGGTCTGTCGGGCGTGATGCTGACGCTCGCCGCGCCCACATGAAGCGTGCCCGCAAAAGAAGCCATCGCAGGCACGAGGCCAATGGCAAAAGCAATCAGTACAGGCGCATACGAGAAACTTGTCATGATCCTCACTTCGTAATTCTGCGAAAACGCAGGTGGTCCTCCAGGACGTGGCGGAACTCGTCGATGTCCACGTCGCGCTCCACGCACACCAGCATCAGATTGCCGTCCATGCGAAAATTGCCGTCCCACTCCATGACCTGTTCGTCGGTCCACGATGGATCGTACTTCGCGAGGTGCTCGTCGGAGAGCCGCGACAGATACGCGCGCAGGCTCACGTCGGTCTCATCCATAGGTTGACCCGGCGGCAGATGTTCGTAATCCGGAGTCGCGTTTGCAGTCATTTCGATGCTCCTATTCCTTGGTCTTCGTGTACCGGACCAACTCCGCCGTTTTCGGCTTGATCAACAGCAGGGCCGAACATTTCGGACACACCTTCACCGTGCCCACAAGCGTCGCGGATCTCGCAACGTAGCGCAGCTTGGACTGCTTATCGGGGGCCGCAAGCGCCTTGCACTCCAACCGGACGCACCTGACGTAGTCTTCGTCCGCGATTATCGCGTACGATTCATACTTCCTCTTCTTTCGGCCCCGGATTGAGGCAAGCGCCGCTTTGACAAAATCGAATCCGCACGTGCATCGCATACTCCTAGTACTCGCATGTTTCGCTGTGCCGTTCGTATGGGCGCACGGCCTTCAGCGGTCCCTCGCCAATGTGACAGACGAAACACGACGGCCGCGTCTGGAGCATTGTGTGTTTCGCGGCCGTTTCGCCATGTACGTCGTGGCACGTTGTGCACATCATGTCCGTCTTGCCGAGCACCGCTACGTCGCGGACGTTCTGCAGGATGTGGGCGTCGCCCAGCCCCTCCTTGGCGATGCGGGCTTCGGACAGTTCGACTTCGAAGTCCTTCAACAAATTATCGCCCGGGACAAAGTTATTCGGATACGCCAAACCTGTGCTCTTCGATTTCCCGCCACGCAAATGGCACGAGCCGCAGATCGAAACCTCGACTTCCGGCCGCGTCGAACCTTGGACCGACAGCAGCATCAGCCCACCGTCCTCCGTGTGTTCGGGCACCGCGAGCCCGTGGCACGTGTGACAGTCGAGCGACGGCATCTGAAATGTCTTTGTCGTGCTATCCACTCCCGACGCATGACACCCCGAGCATTTTGCGCCGAATTTCGCGCTGTCCCACGTTGCGCTACCCTTCCACGTCTTCGTCTCGGGCAACCACGACGCGCCCAGCAGCGCAAGCGTACCGTACGCATCGGTCGGTTTTAGAAACCGCAGCCGCGCGTTCCGGCCCATGACAAATTCGGCGCCCTTTGCTTTCTCATTCAATTGTGCTGCGTTGGGCTCGTCTGCCAACGAACGAATCGTCGTCGCATGCCTGTTTGTCTGCCACGCTGGACCTATCGACGTACGGTGACAGAACAAGCACGTATTACCGTCCTCGTACGTAGGCACGGGCTGACCAACGTGATCGCTACCCCATGACGCGGGATCGAGTTTTGGCGTCGCCCCACCACATATTGCACCGGCGCCTATGAATAGAACCACGACGCATGTTGCCGTGCTCGTGCTCCTGCTCGTCATCGTATTCGATCTTTTCGCCGCTCGAATTCACACAATCGATCTACGAGTACGATGACGAGCACGAGCACGAGCACGAGCACGAGCACGAGAATGGCTAACATGTTGACCGGACGCAATCGCTACGCGCTCTCCGCCCGTACCCACCCATGTGCGGCATTGTCGCGCAGAATGCCCTGTTCCACATACGCCGTCTTCAACCTGCTCAACGTATCCTTCGGGAAATTCGTGCGCGCGGCGTTCACATCGATGCCGTAAATTCTCGCGGCATTTAGCCCGAAGATTTTCGCTTTGTCTTCCTTCGTCAGCTTCGAATAGCCATACTTCTCGCACAATTCATCGGAAATCTCGAGCCGCTTGAACGCATCGATGACCCATTGTGGCGAACCCCACCACAGACAGTCCGTCCCCCAAATCACGTGGTCTACGCCATAGTGCTTGATATTCTGCCCGATGAGATGCTGCGCGAGTTGCGGATGTACGATCGCGAGCGTGCCGAACGCCGAGCCAATCTCGCAATAGACGTTGTTCATCCCCGGATTGCGCTTCTTAATCGCCATCAGCTCGCGGTGCCACTCAAAATCGCCTGTCTCCGGATTGAACGTGCCGTCCTTGTCGAACTCCGGCTCGCCGGGGCCGTGTTTCATGGCCGAGTGATAGACAATGAACGAAATGTCGGGGTGCGCCAGCGCCGCCTTCTCGACGTCGCCGGGATGCGCGAAATGACCGAGCATGCGCGATTGTGACGCGTAGCCCTTGTGAATGCTGAAGGTTTTCAGCCCCAGTTCCTTCGACTTTTCATAGAACGGATAGGTCATCGCCTCGTCGTCGAGCCGGAACCCGTTTCCCGATTTCGCCGGGTCCATGTGGCAATACCACTTCCACGAATCGATCTTGTACTGCTTCACCTCGCGTTCCATCTGCTCGAACAGTTCGTTGAACGCGGGTTTGTTCGCCGCCTTGTCCCAATAATGGTTCGGCGCGCAATTGCCCTGGCACAGCGCGCGCTGCGACCCTGCGATTTCGTTCAGCTCATACTTGCGTTCCGACATCAGCCAGCTTGGCAACAGGCCCAACATTCCCGGCGAACGGTCCTTGCCCTCGAGGATCGCGCCGTCCGCGCCACGGTTGATCTCCTTTCCTGGCACGCCGGAAATGCAGATGAGGCTCGTCTCGCTGTCGAAGAACATCTCCTTGACGAAATTCTCGAAGCTGTACGCCTCCGCATCTTCGCTTAGCTTGAAACCCATGCTGCGGATGAACGGCGCGCTGCGAAAGCCGAGATTGAAACCGTTCGTGAAGTGCGTCTGCACGTCGAAGATGAAGTACTCGCCCTTGGGAAACTTGTCCTCGTACGCGCCAGGTTCCAACGTCTCCGCCTCGGCGACGTTCCAGTAGTTCCCGTAGACCATGTTGCTCGCCATGAAGGCGGTCGCGATGCCCATTGAACTCGCCAGAAACGCGCGCCGCTCCATGCCGAGCTTCCTGGATTTCTCCTCGGCGAGCTTGCCGATCAACCATTCGACCTGCGCCTGCTCGCGCGTCTGCGGGCGCGGGATGAATTCCTCGTTCGACACGACCTGCGTCGGAATCGGGCTCTCGATGCCCTTCTTCCGATCCCGATACCACTTCGGAACCCACATGAACCGGCCCTCCGTTACTGGCAGCTCCCACCTGTCCGTCAATTGCACGTTTCGCGCGGTCGCGCATCGCACATTGCAGCCCGACCTCGATTGTGCGCAATCTGTCCCCCTTGTGCAAGGCTTTTCGCCGCTGCTACGGTTATTGTCCCGGGAGGCGCCATGCTGGAAACGTACATTTATCGTGTCGTTCAAGGCTGTTCAATTCGGTACGACCTTTACCGCCCGAAGATCACCGTACCCGCTCCGATCATCGTCTGGATACATGGTGGCGCACTCATCGGCGGGGGCCGATCATGGACGCATCCCGTCGTGCGCGAGATGCTCACCGAGAAGGGGTACGCGCAGGTCTCGATCGATTACCGCCTCGCGCCCGAAACCAAACTGCCGGAGATCATCGAAGACGTGCGCGAGGCGTTCCGCAGCATCTGCGAGGCGCTGCCGAAGCAGTGCAACCTCGACTCCACCCGTGTAGGTGTTATCGGTGGGTCCGCCGGCGGCTACCTCACGCTGATGACGGGGTTCGCGGTGGTCCCGCGCCCGAAGGCCCTCGTCTCGCTCTACGGCTACGGCGACATCGTCGGCCCGTGGTACAGCGAACCCGATCCGTTCTATTGCCGGATGCCGCGCGTATCCGAAGAAGAAGCGCGCGGCGTCGTAGGCGGCGACCCGATATCGGAGACGCACCGCGGAGGGCCGGATCGTTTTCGGTTCTACCTTTGGTGCCGGCAGACCGGGAACTGGCCGAAGGAGATCATGGGCGTTGACCCCAGGTCGGACGACGCCGCGTTCACGCCGTACTGCCCCGAACGCAACGTCACGCGCGACTACCCGCCGACGCTCCTCCTCCACGGCAATGCCGATACCGATGTGCCGTACGAGCGGAGCGTGGATATGGCCAGGAAGTTGAAGGATGCAGGCGTAGAACACGACTTTATCACCGTCGATGGAGGCCCACACGGCTTCGATGGCCGCATCAAACAGAAGGATTGGCCCGGCGAGAAAGACAGCCCAATCGGACGCGCACTGCTGCGCATCGTGGACTGGTTCGCTGGCCGCGTTTGAGCCGCACACTCCCGCGAGTTCTCAGTTGACACGCGAATTGAATTTTGTCTGGACAACTTTGCCTCTGCGGCGTAGACTGAACTTTCTGGTGACAATGAAGTGAGGGGCTTCACTTCGTTTTTGGGCGCTGCGAACAATTTGGCGTGCGAAACCTATGGTCCGATTGCCCTGTTGCACAACGCATAGGGGATGCGCCTGACTTTCTTTTGCGCAAGAAGTTCTTGCAGTGGACTCGCTCGGTAGGGAATCAACATAGGAGGAATCAACCAGCGCAATCTCCGTTACGGCTGTGTGTGGTGGTTCCGCGTGCGTTACAGCACCCATTCAGGGGGAAGCGCACGAACGCACACGGAACAAAAAGTCCGGGTTGTATTCAAAAAACAATAGCGTGACTTTGGGAGACCGAACGATGAGATTAAGACACGGATTTACGCTAATCGAACTGCTTGTGGTTATCGCCATCATTGCCATTCTCGCGGCGATACTGTTGCCGGCTTTGGCGCGCGCACGCGAGGCCGCCCGCCGCGCTTCCTGCCAGAATAACCTGAAACAAATGGGTATCGTCTTCAAGATGTACAGCGGCGAGTCGCCGGGAGAAAAATTCCCACGCCAGAAGATGATGGCATGCGACGAACCGGAAGGGGAGTTCATCCTGAACTTCTTCGATGTCTTTCCGGAATACCTAACGGATGCGGCCGTGAGTTTGTGCCCATCATCCACGACGGGCAATGACGTCGTTGAGGTATACAACCAGGCCGATAACTTGGCGAATATTGTGATCGACAATGTGGGTAATTCGACTGCGATAGTTTCCCCCAATGAGCAGTTCTATCCCTGTGAACCGGACGATGGTACGTGTAGCTATTTGTACCTCGGTTGGAACAGCACGATACCCGGCCTGTCGGATGCAAACTGGGCAGGCGTGATCGATCTGGATACGTTGCTTGCTCATCCCTTGGGCCTAGACGCCGCGCTTTTTCTTGGAAACTGGCAGGGAATTCTCGATGCAGTGGGCGGCGTCGCTATCCCTGCTACCACTCCAGCCGGCCAAACCGTGCTAAATGCGATGGATAATGATTTCACCGTTTCATTGCCAACCTTTGGGAATCAGACCATTCGTCGCGTGCGCGAAGGCATCGAACGGTTCATGATCACCGATATCAACAATCCCGCAGGCTCGGCGAAGGCCCAGTCCGAACTTCCCATCATGGGTGATTGGGTGAGTACCGACATGGGACAGGAATTCAATCACCAACCCGGCGGTTCGAATACGCTGTACATGGACGGGCACGTCGAATTCATCAAGTATCCTGGTAAGTGGCCGGTTAACCAGTTAATGGCGGTCTTGCAGGGTCTATAGTCCGACCCAAGTCACCGTCGATAGTCCGGGGGCGTCTCTTCCAGATGCCCCCGGCTTCCTTTCGTATGGCCTCGATGCATCGTGTCGTGGAACGGTATAGCGTCCCAATCATGGATTCCGCGCGGCGCAATTTGAGAAATTGATTCCAAGGATCGATACCACGAGCGAAATCCGCAGACGAAAATCCGCTTATGCTCGGCGGCCTGTCAAACCGCGAAAAACGGGCCCCGCCAAACTCTTGACTTAGGACTACTCAGCGCGGAGGTCGTCCGTCCCAGTTCTCTTGAGACCGGCGGCGATGGCTGCCGCAGCGCACACGAGCGCGCTGACCAGTACGAGCGCGAAAACCGCAAGGCGCCATACCGGCGAGGTTTCGGCGTGCGACGATGTGAGTGCTGGGAGCATCGCGATGACGGACGCTACGCCGCCGATAAGCGTGCCCAGCACCAGGAGGAACCCATACTCGTAGGATAGCAGGTTGACGACGGCGCGCGGCGTGAACCCTACCGCGCGAAGCAACGCGATTTCGCGGCGGCGCTCGATGAGATTGCGCAACACGACGACGCCTGTAGCCGTGGCGCCCAGCAACAAGCCCACGCCGCCAAGCACAAGGAACATGCTCAGGTAGGTGCCCTCGACGGCATGAAACAGTTCGAGGCGGTGGACCGATGTGACGACATCAAGCCCGCTACGGTCGAATTCCTTCTGCAATTGTACAATTGTGTCGTCTGAATCGAGGGCGGGCGCGTCGATCACGAACACGCGAAAACCTTCCTGGGACGGCCAGAGGCGCGTGAAGTGTTTTGCCGACACGAGCAGCGTGCCCGAGAATACCGACAGGCGCATGGGCAGTTTGCCTACAAGCTTCAGCGTTACGTCCCGGCCCGAGTCGTCGCGATAGGCGAGCATGTCGCCATTTTCGATTCCGGTCTTCTTTTTCAACGTCCACATGGCGGTGTCCGAGTCGCCGACCAGCGCGGGAATGACGCCGTCGCCGAGGTCGCGATCGAGCAGGCGCCACAGGTCTGCGCCCGATTCGTCGACGAACGCGCCCATCGCCGCAAACTGTTCCGCGTCCACGCCGAGCACGCGCGGACGGATCGCGTGGTTGAGGTTGAGGCAGCTTGCATCGTCGCCATCGAGCACACGGACGCCGTGCGCAGTCACGCCGGGCGCCGTCTTGTCGATCTCCGCGGGATCGAGAATGGGCAGCGTCGATTCCGCGTAGAGCGCAAACCCGCCGGTGCCGGACCAGCGCTTGTCCGCGTCTGCGCTCACGTCGCTCTGCATCGACGACACCGCAAGCACAAGGAATCCGCCCGCGGCGAGCGACGAGACGATACCGAGGCTGCGTCCGCGGCGGCGCGTGGCATTCAACAGTGCGAGGCGCGCCGACGTCGGCCGCCGGGGCGTAAGCTTTGCGCTTGCCGAGCGTGACAGAAGGTGGCGCGCGATAAGCAGTCCGCCGGCCAATGCGAGCGTGCCGGAACCGAAGAATATCCCCGCTGCGTCCGCGGGCGGGGACACGAGCGCGAACACGACCAACGCGACGGCTAGCAGGATCGACACGCACGCGAACGACAACGCGACCACGCCGCTGGACCGCACGCGGTGCTCCTGCGTGAAGTCCGCGCGCACAAGATCGCTGACTTGGTGCTGCAACAGGCGGCGCACGGTAAATGCGGCGATGACAAGTGCGCACGCGATGGTGCAAACAAGTCCGACGATGAAGGTCAGCGGGGTCGTGCTAAACAGAATGGGGATGCGGCCGACTGCGTTCTGCCAGTAGTGCGCAAGGCCGATCATCAGCGCCCAGGCGTAGCCCACGCCGAACACCGTGCCGAGCAGCGCGCCGGGCAACGCCACGAGCAGCGCCTCACCGAGCATGATGCGGTAGATGCGGCCCTTCGCAAAACCGAGCGCGGCCAGCACGCCCAGTTCCTCTGAGCGCTGCTGCGCGCCAAATGCATATAGCAGGCCCGTGAGAATTAGCGCGGAGATAAGAAGGAAGAAGCTGAGGCCGAGAAACAAACCACCGAGGTTAGTCGCCTGGTTCACGGCGGCGGCGGCGTCCTCGCGGATCGCGCGCACTACGAGACCCGCGTCGCGCGGAGACATGCGCTGTGCAAGTTGCGCCATCACCTGATCGGGTTGTGTGTCCGCGAAGCGAACGGCCGTAAGGTTGCCAAACCGGTTCGCCCACATCGACTGGCCCGCCGCGAGCGAAACCAGCGCCTTCGGCGTTTGCTTGTGTTCCTTCCAATACTCCTCGTTCGGCTTGTCCTCGAGCAGCTTTTCGTCCATCGGCATACCGATCTTCCAATCCTTGCAGCTCTCGACGTTGCTCAGGCCCGGGAACTCCGGCACGAGTTCCCTTTCTTGCGCGAGATCGGCCATTGGCACCACGCGCTTTATGGTGAATTCACGCACGTGCTCGACAAACTTGTTCGACGGCAGCACTTCGTAGTAGGCGACGGAGACGTTCTCGCCTTCGCGCGTTGCGAGTTGGTCCGCGAGCCATTGGTTGACGACGATTTCGTCGTCGCGCAGGTCCGCAGTCAGCGGGCCGCCCGCGGTCATGAACGAGTACGGCGTCGATCGCGCGCCTTCGCCGATCGAGTTTACGAGGTATGTCAACGCGCCTTGCCCGCCGGGAATCTCGAGTGCGGCACGTTCAGTGGCCGCGTCAAAGAATATGCGGTCTGACTCCAGTTGCACGACGCCGCCGCGCACCGTTGCGCGCAGCCCCGAAAACTCCGGCTTCCACGATTTCGCGAGCGCGTCGTCTATCGCGTCGAGCGTCGCGCCTCGCCCCGCGAGTATCAGGTTCGCTTTCCCCTCGTTTTCGGCAAGTTGTTGCAGGTCCGCGATATTCACGAAAAAATTCGACGGCGGGAATTGGCTCGCGGACAGGCTGAACCTCCCGAACTGCGCGTCCGTCGCGATGGTCTTGACGGTGAAGTTCGCCCGGATGGAGGCTTCTTCCTCACGCGAGGAAAGCGGCGCGTCACGCGAGAGGAGGCCCGGCTTCGGAATGCGCAGCGCCACGGTGTCGCCGGGCTTCGCGCCGAGCGATTCAGCGAGGTGCGAATTGAGCACGGCTTCGCGGCGGCCCGGGGCGATCGGGGGTGTGTCCACGAGTCTCCAAAGCTCAGCATCGACACCAATGGCCTGCACGTTGTTCGCCTGTGCGCGATGGCCGGACGATGCGTCCTGGTAGATGGCCATGCCTTGCAGGACGAATGCAGAGGCAATAGGCGCGCTCACTTTTTCGCGCAACGCCGTAACGAGCTCGTTCGAGAAAAGGCGATCCGCCGACACGACGGCGGCTTCCGCGTTGCCCAGCCGCTGTAAAGCGTAGGTGCGCAGCGTATGATTCACGGAATCGCCGACGGCGAGCGCGCCGGTCACGATCGCCGCGGCAAGCGCGGTGCCGATCATCAGTCCGAGGTGCGCACGGCGATAATGAACGAGGCTCTTGAGAACGAGCGCGAAGCTAGACATGGCGCGCCGCCCGTTCGTGGAGAGCGCCCTCCCGCAGTTCGAACACGCGGCCCATCATATGGGCGACTTCTTCGGAATGTGTGACGACGATTAGCGTCATTTGTTCTTCGCGGTTCAATTCCAGCAGGAGCTGCGCAAGCTGCTCGGCGCCGTGCTGATTGAGCGAACCGGTCGGTTCGTCCGCGAGCAACAGGCTGGGCTTATTAATTAGCGCGCGCACGACTGCCGCGCGCTGGCGCTCTCCGCCGGAAAGTTTTCCGGGCAGTTGGTGCGCGCGTTGCAGGAGGCCGACGCGTTCCAGCAGCCGTTGCGCGCGCTCGACGCACGAACTCGAATTCGCGTTAACGAGTGTGGGCACCAGCGCATTCTCGAGCACGGTGCATTGCGGGAGCAGGTGGTGCAGTTGAAATACGAAACCGATCTCCGTGTTGCGCAACGCTGCGAGTTCCGCCTCGGATAGACCGGCGAGGTCGCGGCCCTTGATCGAAATCGTCCCGGAGGTCGGGCGGTCCAACGTGCCGATCAGATTCAACAACGTGCTCTTGCCGCACCCGGACGGACCTACAATTGCGACACTCTCACCACGCATCAGTTCGAGGTCAACGCCGGACAGCACGCGCAGGGGTTGCGGCGAATCGGGATATTCTTTCGATACGCCTTTCAGCGTCAGTATGGCATCCGGCACGGCTATGCGGCCTCCTTTCCGGCGAAAGCGGTAAGGCTTCCGTCGTCAGAACCGACGAGGACCAGTTCGCCCGCTATAGACGGCGAAACGACGAAATCGCTGACGGAGAACGACCATAGTTTCGCGCCGTCCTCGAGTCGAAGCAAATACAGTTCGCCACCCGCGGTGACGACGACCTTGTCGCGCGCGATGATTGGCGAGTTCGGCGTGTCGTCGAGGTCTTGCTTCCACTTCAAGGCGCCCGCCGCGCGATCGAGCGCATAGAGCACGCCGTCGTTTGCGCCATAGACGATCGTAGTCGCGTCAATGGCCGGCGTCGAGTATGACTCGCCTTGGCAGTCCTTGTTCGTCCACACCATTTCGCCGGTTTGCGCATTCATGTGCACGAACATGCCGCTGCGGCTGCCGGAATAAATCGAATCGCCGAGCAGCACCACGCCGCCCGCGACCTGCGAGTCGTCGTCCAGCGGCGTTTCGCGCAGCAGCTTTCCGTCGATCGCGGAGAACACATGAATCGCCGCGGCACAGCTTCCGTAGACCGCCATCGCGCCGTTCAGGGCGGGCGATCCGTCGCATCGTTGAACGGGGGGGCCTTTCCACAGCAGTGTGCCGGATTCAAAATCGATGCACTGCAACGCGCCTTCGGCCTCGTCGATGACATACACACGCCGCTGCGCTTTGCCGTCAATGACGACGTCGGCGAAATTTGGCGAACCAAGAATCGGCACGCTCGTCTCGCATTTCCATTTCACGTCGCCCGACTCGGTATCGAGGGCATAGATTGTGCCGGACGACGAACCCGCGATGAGCGTCGAATCGATGAGCAGCAACGGCGCGTCGAAATAAACGGTGCGGGGCGGCTTGCCTTCGCCCATTGGTTCCGTAAACGATTTCGACCACGCCTTCGAGCCGTTGGTATCGAGGGCGAAGACTGAACCCTTCAAATTCGCGAAGTAAATGCGTCCATCCGCCGATACGGGCGGATTCGGAATCGATGCGCCTGCATCGAACTGCCACGCCTGTTCGAGCGCGTTTGGAAACGCGATGTCCGCTACGCCATCGAGCGAAGTATCGCCGTGATATGTCGGCCATGCGACATCGGGCGGCGGTGGGGCTGGCGGAGACTCGATCTTAGCCGTGATTTGTTCCGACGCAACCGGCGGTGTGTCGGAGGGCGCAGATTGCGCTGATGGCGTTTGTTGGCCGTTTCCGCAGCTTGTCAACAGGCAAACACCAAGGAGTAACGGGAAGATATAGACTCGAGCACGAGCGCAAAGTAGTAATACGCGTGACATCGTGGGTCAGACCTTCGCGATTTCGGCGGGGAACTCGTGCCCGGGAACCAGCTCGTGGAATACCGCCGCGATGTTCGCGGCCATCGCGTCCGCGGTAAATTTTTCGTGGACCGCCGCGTGCCCGGCGCGGCCCAGTCTGCGCGCGAGCTCGCGATCAAGCAACACGCTCTTGAGCGATTCGACCAGCGCGGTCTCATCGCGCGGATCATAGACGATCCCGCCTCCGGTCATCTCGACCACTTCGCGGAACGCGCCCGCGTCCGGCTGCACCACCGGCACGCCGCACGCGCCGGCTTCGAGGACGAAGAATCCAAACGCTTCGCCCTGCGGCGCGGGTGCGGAAAGTACGCTGAGCGTGCGCAGGAATTGCTGGCGGCCCGCCTTGGTGAAATCCTCGACGATCTCGACGTCGTCCGCGACACCGGCCGCGCGCAGCTTTTCGTAGACGTGATCGACAAAGTGCCGATCGCCGTGCGTCACACCGCCCGTCGCGCGCAGCTTGAGACGCGCGAGCCGCGGGTCCTTCTTCAACTCGATGAACGCGTCGACCAATTCGCTGAATCCGAGTGCGGGATGGATGCGCGAGAGAAACCCCAGCACCGGCGGGTCGGCATCCAGCGGCGACGGATCGCAGCGGTCCCACTCCGTGCCGAGCGGCACAACACGCATGCGGTCCATCGGAATGCGCGCACGTTCGGCCATCTTCGACGCGTACCACTTGCTGACTGCGACGAACAGGTTTACATCGCGCGCTTTCTCCGCGATGATATTCCAGCAGCGATCGCGCCACACCGGGTCCATCGCGTCGATCCACGTGTCCTCGTCCTGCAGACTGCAGACGATTGGCACCTTGAGTCTCTCGCGGATTTCGCCTGCGAGTCCGAGCAGCAGCGCGTTCGAGATGTGGACGAGATCGGGTTTCGGTTCGCCTTGCAACCATTCGATGAAGCGGTGCAGTTCCTTTCGCTGGCGCCCGTCACGCCCCTGAAGCATGGAATACGTCATGGGCGCGAGATCGCGCGCGCGCGTTGAACCTTCACGGGCCGCCGCGCGCCGCAACATCCACGAGGAATCGAGCATTTTGTCCAGCCAGCGCGGCGTGTTGCGGAAAATGCCGAGGTTTTGCTGGAGAAATACGTTTACACCGCCGAAGAACACGCCAGTACCGTTGTCGAGTCCTTCGGAATCGAGGAGAATGGGCAGATAAAGCGGGACGACAATTACGTCATGGCCGCGCCGCCGCAGGCCGCGCACCATTTGCCCGTCGCGCAGGCAGTTCTGGCAGTAGAAGGTCCCGCCGGTCCCGGGTGTGAGCGAAAGAATCCGCATGCGTCTAACAACGTCCAGCCACATACTCCTCATTCCCCCGCATCGCGGGGGAACGAGGAGACGCCTCAGTGTGAATTGCGTAAGCGGGCGGACCCGCCTTTCGATCTACTCGAGCGCCGCGACCTTGGGGTTCTTCAGGTCGAGGCATTTGAGAATGTCCTGACTGCGGACAAGGAGTTTCCCATCGGAGATCGCGAGCGGGCCCCACAGTTCGCGGCCCTCGACGACCGGCGCCATCGCGAGTTGCTTGTACCCCTCGGGCGACGGCTCGACGAGGTACAGTATGCCCGTCTTTCCATCGAGTGCGATGATTAAATCGTCCGCTATGATGAAGTTCCCGCGCTCGAACAGCGGATTGCTCTCGGCATCCTTCGAGCGCCACTTCAGCGCGCCATCGAGCGTGAAGCAGCTCATGCCGTCCAGGCGCTCGTTCGAGTTGCTGTTCACGTAAAGGTGGTCCTTGTACACGATTGGCTGGTGAATCTGGCTGCCGCAGGTGTCCGCACTCAATTTCATCACTTCTTTCGCTTCGAAACCGCCAGCGCCCTTTGCGACCTGAACGATTGCCGACCCTGCATTGTAGCCGCCGGTGATGAACAGTTTGTCGCCCGGCAACGGTGTAGCGTTTGGAATCGGAATCCAGCATTGCCAGCCCTCGTATTTCCAGAGGATCGAACCGTCATCAAGCGAAATGCCGGCAGTCGCGCCCAACTCGGAGCCATCCCGCGAACCCGCGCCCGTCATGACCAATTGTTCGACGCCCGCAAGCGTCACCACCACCGGCGATACGTACCCCACGCGGCCCAAACCCGCCGACTTCCAGACCAGATCGCCTTTCTCGCGATCGTACGCAACGATGAACGCATCCGGCGCCTGCGGGGCGACGATGACAAGGTTCTTGTACAGCACCGGCGACTGCGAATAGCCCCAGCGCGGAAGTTCCGTCCCGAATTCCTTGATGAAGTTTTTCTGCCAGGCAGGCTTGTGGATTTTGCGGTCCGTGCACAGAAAATCGCCCACCATACCGACGGAGTAAACATACTTTTCGTCCACCGTCGGCGGATTGCGCGAACCGGTGTGGCCTACATTGCCGGGCGCCTCGTACGAGTAGTTCCACAACTCGTTGCCGTCGTTCAGCGCGAAACAGCGCAGAATGTCGGTCGTGCCTTCCCTGCGGTCGAGCACATAGACCTCGCCATCGCGCACCGCGGCGCCCGCATATCCCTCACCGACGGCGACGCTCCAAAGCACGCGCGGTCCGCCCTCCGGCCACTCGCGCGCAAGGCCTTTTTCATCGGAAACGCCGTTTCGGTTCGGGCCGAGGAACTGCGGCCAGTCCGCGAACGACGCAATCGGGTATCCAGCCAAACCGACAAGCACCAACATCATGGACACAGACCGGTAAAAACTCATGATTACAATTCCCTTGGATTCGGTACGGTGTAGTCACCGATTGACGCGCGGACCCGCAGTCCGGCCGCGCCCAGCTACTATGGCCGCAATACCCCGCCAAAAGCAATTCTTGGCCGTTTGAGCGGGCAACTCCAGCGTCCGACTCGAATTCCCGAGTCACGTCATTTCGCTTGCGCTGCGGTACGCCAATCGTTTGCCCTGCTACCGGCCGTCGCCGCGGATGAGTCTTGCGATCATCGTCCCCACCAACGCCAAGGGAATTAGTAGCGCCGCCAATGTTACAAGCGCAAGACTGCTCACTTCGGCCCTTGGCGCGTTGGCCTCGATTGCATAGAGAACGACGGGAAGGGTTTCTCCCCCGGGCGGGTACAACAAAATCGCGCTGCCCAGATCGCTAAAGCCGAGAATAACCAGTATGGCCGCCAACAACAGCGCCGGTAGTCGAATCAGGGGGAACAGAACGCTTCGGACGATTTGCGTGGAACTCGCGCCGTCGATTTTGGCCGCCTCGATCAATTCGCCGGGGATTTGCGCAAGTGACTGAGTGAATCCGCGAAAGGTCACGATCTGAAATCGTGCGGCGAGTGCGGCGATGAGCAGCAACGCCGGCGCGCCGAATCGCGCAACCGGTCCTTGGCCATACAGGCGTAACAGCGCGAGCGCCAATATTCCGCCCGGAACGGCGAACGCGGCCATGAGAAGCACGTCCGTTACGCGCCGTTTGTACTCTTCTCCCTGCTGAAAAAGCGCCGCAAGGAAAAATGAAAATGCCAGGCTCACGAGGGTCGCGGTCAAAACGTATCCGTACGTTACAAATGCCGGACGGACAGCGAGCGCCGTCATTTTCGCAATCGCCGCCCCGTCCCACGATTCGACAACGAGGGAAGTAAGCGGCACGACGGCGCCCGCTGTTGCGCAAAGCAACAGCAGGAGGAAGCGCGGTACCGATTTGCCGAACGTTTGGCGGGGCGCCTTTTGGTAGTCAAGTTCAGGGCGTTCCCACGTCGAGCCGCCCCCGAGCCGGAATTCCCCAAGGACGAGCACCGCCCCAATAACGATCAGGGGACCGCACAGCAACGTTGCGCTCCGCACGTCGTTGAATGCGCTAAGCTGCGTGAGGACTTCAAAATTGAACGCCCGCACCGACAGAATTGTCGGGACACCGAGTTCGGAATTGGTCAGCAGGACGATCACCAACCCACTCGTCGCGGCTGCCGGCCGAATATGCGGCCATATCGCGTGCCGCCAAACCTGCAATCGAGTCGCCCCATATACGGTCGCGGCTTCCACAAGCGAACGTGGGATCGCGTACAGGGCCCTCTCCGTCATGATCATCGCGAGCGGAAAGTAGGCAAGGGTGTAAATGAATACCGCTCCGCCAAGCGAGTAAATGAAGTTCGTCAGTTGTTCCTCCGGAAGACCGGCCGTGTTGAACGCGCGCGCCACCGGTCCGTTCGCGCGAAGGAGGTTCGTCCACGCTATTGCGTGCAGGTAGGGCGGAACAAGCAGCGGCAGAATGAGCAGCAAACGTACCATCGATCGGCCCCGCCACTCGGCGTGTCCGAGCAGGGATCCGGCGAATATGCCAACCGCCGTAGCGCCGATGGCCGCACCACCGCACATCACCGTCGTCGTTGTCAGCGTATCCCACGCGATCCCCGCCAGCGCGTGCCGCCCGCGAACGGACTCCGCTGCGGCATCTCCGAATAACGCAATCAGCGGGACGATCGAGAATGCAAGCGCCGGCGAGAGCAATAGGAGCCAACAGGCGGAGCGGATAAATCCTCCACGGCCCGCCTTCACGGCGAATCGGCCCAAGCCTTAAGCTCCGGCATTATGGCGTCGAGCCGTGCTGCGACGGCCGCGTAGTCGACCCGCATGGGCGCCACGCCATCCAGCGTTATTACACCGGGCGTTGCCTTGACGCCCGCACTCAGCGGCGCCTGGGCGCACGAAGCGGCCAGCGCTTCCTGCACGCGAGTCGAGAGCAGGAAGTCGAACACTTTTTTCGCGGCGTCCGGGTTCGGCCCGCCGCGAATGAGCGAAAGTGTGTTTGGCATTACGAGCGTTCCCAACGGTTCGCCGTCGCCCGATTGCTGGTCCAAAAACACGGCACGCACCGGTTGACCATCCTTGATGGCCTCAGCCGCGTCGTCCGTGTCGGTAAGCCCGACAGCGGCTTGGCCGGACGAAACTTGGCGTTTCACCTCGCCGTTGCTCGAGACGACGCGGACGCCGTTTGCCTTCATCGCCGCCAACCACTCCCTGGCGCGGTCCTCGCCCAGGGCCTCGAACAACGCCCCCATATGATACGACGTCGTGCCAAACAGCGGGTTGGCAATGGCTACACGGTCCTTCCACTCCGGCTTGGCGAGGTCCCAAATACTCGCGGGATCGTTCTCGTTAGATACCAGATTGGTGTTCACGAGCAACACGCGGGCGCGCGCCGAAAAGCCTACCCAATGGCTTTCACCGTCACGAAACGATGCGGGAATCGTTGAAGCGGCAGGACTCTCATACTGCGCGGTCAGGTTCTTCGACTTCAAAAGGGCGGCCCGGCCCGGATCGCCGCTCCAGAAAATGTCGCCGTCGGGGTTCTCTTTCTTTGCGATGATCCGGTTCACGAGTCCGGTGCTCTTCGTCTCTTCCGTGTCGTACACGCCAACTACGCGAGTGCCAAGCTCTTGCTCGGCCAGTTGCAGCACCGGCTCCGAGAAAATGCGGTCTACGCTGGTGTAGACAACCACTTGGCCGCCATCTACGCCGGTGCCACCGCAACCCGCGACCATCATGACGACAAGAAAACATCCGAGTGGAACTTGCAGGTATCGCATTCGAGATTTCCTTCGCAATCACGCTCCGTTCGTTGTCCCGGAAATTGTGTAGTGTTCACCTCTTCTCGATGATGTCCAATGCCGCCCGAAGGCCCTTCGCCAACTCAGCGGCAACGCCTCGGCCCCAGTAGTGCAGGAACAACACTCTCGGGTTCTCGGACTCCATATGGTTGTGGATCGCAACGATGTTGATTCCCGACTTTCGCAGCGACGACAGCACCGGCTGAAGCTCGCCTTCGAAAACCGCGAAGTCGCCGTCTACCAGCGCGTCGCTGTCCGTGCCGTAGAAGGCGGCCCAGGTATTGACGCCCATCTCCTTACCGGCCTCGCAGCCGCAAGGCATCTTCGTCGTCCGCCCGATTACGACCTTGTACATCCCATCGTTGACCTGTCCTTTCCCAAGCAATTCCTCCAGCGGGCCGGGTGAAATGGCGCTCTCGGCCGTCAACGCCTTTTGCCCAAAACTGTCCGCGACCTTCGGAGAAGCGGCGCGGACCTCGCCTACCGTCTCTTGTACCTTCCTAACGGCGGCAGCCAATGCGACAGCCTCTCCCTCCCCGCCGATGTGCATGAAGTACACCTTGGGCTCGTCATAGAAGAAATGGTTGTGCAACGCCGTAACGGCCAGTCCGTTCTCGAGCGCGGCGCTCATCGCGGGATTCACCTCGTCCTGAAAGAGCACCATGTCCCCCATCACCATGGCCTGCGCTTTTTCCCCCTCTTTGAACGCGGCCCAGCTTGTCAACCCCATGAACGGCGGCAGCACGGTCCCGTCAACGCGGACTGTCACGTCCTTGCGCGGATACGTCACCTTGAATACGCCCTCTTCGTGATTCAGCGTCCCTTTCGCTCCGGCGGCTTCCTCGATCTTCGCGGTGTCGAGTTCCGCCCCCGCGGCGATCGCCAATATGATCGCGGCGTACACGGCCCCTAAGCAGCGATTCTGCAACATAGCTCGTCCCTCCAATCGTATGTCACTTGCTCGTCGCCGACGGTGAAGGCGCCTCGGAGGCTGCGCGGGGACGAATTTCCAGATCATCGAACGACGTGGCTGCGTCGGCCTTGGTCCACAGCCCAATACCACCCGGTTCGGTGAACGTAGTGTCCTCCACCTCCATGGCGATCGCATCGCCCAGAAAACACTGAATGCGGGCGCCGTCCTGAGTTATTCGCAGGGTGTGCCACTGTCCGGCCGGCATGTCGATCTCCTCGCTCTTGAGCATCGTACGCTTGCCCTCCTTCACCCAGTACAATCGCAGGTTGTTCTCGAGAGGGTTGGCGCGGCAGATGTAGTAGTTGTCTTTGTCCCGCGCGCGCCAAATCACGCCGCCTCCCTGATCCACTTCGCCGGTGTTTCCCTTCAGCCGGACCGAGATTTCGCCGTCCTTGAATCGGACCTTGTCGGTCCAGCACAGGTTAAACGTGCCTCGAGTCGTATGGTTCGGCTTGGTAAGCGCGAGGGCCTTGGATTCCTTCGAGGCGTCTTTCTCCATGACGACTTCCCATGTCGCGAGTGGGCCATCCTGGTTTGTCCCTTCCACTCTCCAACCCTCGGGCAATTTGCCAACGGCTACATCCTCGAAATCCCACCGCTGTGAAGCCGATGGCTCTGCGGCGTGCGTGCAAAACGAGACGAAAACACCAAGCCCGAGCACGAGTACTATTCTGGTTCCCATTCGCTTACCCTCCTTGTCTGGTTCGGACCGCTATGTATCGTTTTTGTCGAAGATACCGAAGAATGTTCGCACTTTTCGCCTAAATGTCGGCGATGTAGCGTGATGTTGTCAGAGCGCTGAAAGCGGAGATTTGAGAACGATTGAGATCTCCTTGTTTTGCCGCCGGCGGGCCCTCGGTGGACGCCAAATTCCGGAACAAGATGCAAGCGCTCGCTTATTCGTCAAAGAACGAGTTTCACGATGATGCCGCAAAGCGCGCACGCAGCCAGTACTTTGAACATGCCGGCATGGTATCGAAACGTCGCGATCATCGCGCCGGCGGCCAGCACAAGCGCCGCCCAATCGATGGTGCCGAAATCCGGTACATGCAACATTAGAGGTCCGAATCGTACCGCGTCGACCCCGCCGAAAACCGTGTGTAGGAAGAACCACACGGCGAGGTTGAGGACCACTCCGACGACCGCGGCCGTTATCGCGCTCAGTGCGGCATTCAGCGCCTTGTTGCCGCGAAGCGATTCGATGTACGGCGCGCCCAGAAATATCCACAGGAAGCAGGGCGTAAACGTGACCCACGTCGCGAGCAACCCGCCCAACGTTCCCGCGAGCATCGGGTGCATGCCGCCGGGATCGCGGAATGCCGCCATGAACCCCACGAACTGCACCACCATGATTAACGGCCCCGGCGTGGTTTCCGCCATCGCGAGTCCGTCAACCATTTCGCCGGGCTTCAGCCAGCCGTATACATCGACCGCCTGTTGCGTCATGTAGGCGAGCACGGAGTACGCGCCGCCAAACGTGACCACCGCCGCCTTGCTGAAAAAGACGCCCACGTCCACATATACATCGTCAAAACCGCGCGCGACCGCGATCGCAACGAGTGGCACAAACCACAGTGCGCACCAGACAGTCACGACCTTGACCGAGCGCCACAGCGTCGGGACGGCGCTGTGTGCGTGGCTCTCTGCCGGATCCATGCGCGAAGAAATGGCGGTTCGATTCAGAAACCGCTGTGCGGCGCCGATCGCCGCGGCCGCAGCGACAATGATCGGAAACGAAACGTTGAAGAAGAAAATCGCGACGAACGCGAGCGCGGCGATACCGATCGAGGACCGCGTCTTGAGCGCACGTTTCCCGATGCGCAACACGGCCTCCGCTACAATGGCGAGCACGGCCGCCTTTAGTCCGAAGAATAGCGCCTCGACCGTCGCAACGTGCTGGGCGCCCGCGTATAGGTAGCTCAATATCATAATGACTGCGACGCCAGGCACGATGAATAAGGTGCCCGCAACCAGCCCGCCGCGCGCGCCGTGCAGCAGCCAGCCGATATACGTCGCGAGTTGCTGCGCCTCGGGGCCGGGCAGCAACATGCAGTAGTTCAATGCGTGCAAGAAGCGCTCTTCGCTCACCCAGCGCTTTTCCTCCACCAGTACGCGGTGCATCACCGCGATCTGGCCCGCGGGCCCGCCGAAGCTGTTTAGCCCAATGTACGCCCACGTTCGCGTCGCCTGCCCGAACGTGGGGAGGACGATGGAGTGCTCCGGCCCCTCAGCGCGTACCGCCGGTGCGGGCGCCTTTATTTCGCTTGTTTGGGCCACGGCCCGATGTCTCCTCGGTAGTAGTCAATTCCTTATAGATTGCGTCAAAGTAATCGCTCGCCAGCGCGAGTCGCTGTTCGTCGTTCTGGCAGGCGGACCGAAAGCCGCGCAACGCGAGCGCCACCCCGGGCGCTTCCTCGCGCGCGTACCGGCCGTCCTTCATGTCGATGTCGTGGACGATCTCCGCCAATTGCGACAACGCGGGATCGTGCAAGTGAAACGCGTCGCACAACACCTCGAATGTACAATGTCCGCCGCGATGCGTGAACTCGCCCTCGTACGTGTCAAACCGGATTTCGTCCCGCTTCCACCGGTATGTCTCCGGATCGACGAACCTGAACTTGGCGCGCGGGTCGATGAAGCGCCGGACCAGCCACGCGCTGGCCATGCGGTCCACAAAGATATTCGCGCGCGTGACCCAGGTGCGCCCGCGCAACGATCGCTTCGCGTACGTATCCGGATTGCCCGTCTCGTTCCCGCGCGTCGCGGGCTTCAGTCGCCGGTCGATGTCGTCGAGTATGCTGCGCACCGTTTGGCCTCCTTTCGCGTCGAAGAAATCGCGCTTGGCGATCCTCTGCACGGTTTCCCGCAACCGCGCGCGCTCCGACTCCCACCGGCCCTTGCCGCGCGCACCGTCGCGCGTCTTAATTGTGCGCAACAGGTTCCGGGCTTGCCGGGCGGCGTCTGCATAATGCGCGTCGCATTGCGCGTGAAAGAGGCGGACAATTTCGTTGTCCGTAAGGCCGTCCACGAGTTCCGCGTCGCACATCAGTCCCTCGCCGCCCTCGCGACGGATTTCCTTGAGCACCCACTCGAAATCTTCGACGGTCTCCTCACGCTTGGGCAGGACGTACACCGTGTTCTTGATCGCGACCGCGCCGATGTCCTGCAACCTGCGGCCGATCTTCACGCGGACGTATGCGGGCTTCGGCGGCAGTTGATGAATCAGCAGCAGCCATTTGACGTGGGAGGTCTGTGTCATTGGAGATAGATACGCATACGAATTTGATTCAACTGTATCATCACTATGTCAACCGAATCAATGCCATCGCACCGCGATCGGTTTCCGGGGCCGGAATGTTGCGAAAGGAAGGCGTGTTTCGTACCCTGACATCGGACTGCTTTTGGTGCGAACCGTTGCGCAATGGGTAGAGCTGTAACATTTCATGGAGTAAGTGCAATGCATCGATTTGCCAAGTATGGGTGGACACTTATGGTCGTCGCCGCGTTGGCGGTTCCGGCGCTTGGGGCGGATACCCCCCAGTTCCGTGGCCCGGCGCGCGACGGAATATTCCCGGATACCGGGCTCCTCAAGACCTGGCCTGCGAACGGCCCCGAAATGCTGTGGAAAGTCGAAGGCGTCGGCCAGGGCTACTCGTCCGTCTCTGATGTCGGCGGCACGATTTACGTGACGGGCATGTTAGATGACAACAAGGGGTACTTGTTTGCGTTGGATGGAAACGGCAAGGAGAAGTGGCGTGTCACGTACGGCGACGAGACGCTGGACAAACAGGCCCCAGGCGCGCGCGCGACGCCAACCATCGACGGCGATCGTCTTTATCTGATGTCAGGCCGCAGCTTGCTGGTCTGTCTATCCGCGAAGGATGGCTCGAAGATTTGGGAAGTGGACGCGCGCGAAAAGTTCAACGGTGTATCGACGACGTGGGGCTTCTCGGAGTCGCCGCTGGTGGATGGGGACCTCGTCTTTGCGACGCCCGGCGGGCCGGACGCGGCGGTAGTCGCCTTGAACAAGATGAACGGCGAGACAGTGTGGACGAGCAAGGGCTTCAGCGAGGTGAGCGCGTATTGTTCGCCGGCCATGTTCACGTTTGGCGGCAACAAGGTGCTCGTGACGATGACGGGCAAGTCGGTAGTCGGCATCGATCCGAAGACCGGCAAAGTGTTGTGGTCGCACGTGCACGAGACCAAGTACGATATTCACGCGGTCACGCCGGCGGTTGAAGGCAATATCTTGTATTACACCGGCGGCTACGGTTCGGGCGGCGGCGCACTCGAGGTCAGCGCGGACGGCTCGAGCGTGAAGCCGCTCTGGTCGGACAAGAACCTCGACTGCCAACACCACGGCGTCGTCATTCTCGACGGCTACGTATATGGCACAGGCCACGACAACAACAAGTTGATGTGCCTCGAACTCAAGACCGGCAAGTTGATGTGGAGCACGGATGAGGTCACGCAGGGCGATATCCTGTACGCGGACGGCATGCTGTACGTGTACGAAGGACCAAAGAAAGGCGTAGTCAACCTCATTAAGCCCAACCCGGAGAAGTTCGAGCGCGTCGCGTCGTTCGCCATCCCGGAAGGAAAGGACAAGCATTGGGCCTTCCCGGCGATCTCGAACGGCAAGCTGTTCATCCGCCACAACGGAAATCTGTACGCATACAAAGTGGCGGCAAAATAAGCCGTCCTTTGCTGGGAGCTATGAGAGGAATGAGAGCTATGGGGCAACCCGCCCCATAGCTCCCGTAACGCTCATAGCTCCCAACATTCCTGAAGCATGCCCGTTTAATCCGGCTTGAAATACATCAGGTGATCCATCGCGACCGCTTCGGCGTCGGCGGGAAACTTCGCAAGCGCCTCCGTGTATGGCCCATCGGGATACGCAGCCGCCGCGCGCCGCACGACGGGATAAAGTCTTGACGGATCGAACGCTTCGATCTGTTTCATTTCCCACTCGCGATCGCCGGTCGCGAATGGGAGCAGATAATCGAGCGCGGCGCGAATGCCTCCACCCCCGTCGGGGACGTAGTTCCACAAATCGCAATCGAGCCGCCGCCCAAGCATCGCGAGGCGCACCATCGCGTCGAGGTTCATCACGCTGTAGTCCCACGACTTTGTACGCGCGAGTTCGAGCGGTTGTTTGCCGTCGGGCCGGATTTGTTTCGCAATGCGCTTTTCCGCGGCGTCGCGTACGGTCTGCCTCGCAAGGTCGATGTTGCCGCCTTCCATCGCAAACGTCGCCACCATGACGTCGTACCAGGTGCCGTGATTGTTGAGTGCTTTCGACTCGGCCTTGCCAAGGTCGCTTTCGGAAAGCCATTTCGAGAAGTCGGCCAGCCACGCGTTCCACGCGGCTTCATCCTCCGGCTTCCACGCGCCGGAGTCTTCGAGTACCCGCAACGCATCGATCAGATCGAGGATTGTCATGCCGCGGATAATGCCGGTGCGCGATCCCTTGTTCACGCCGGGGACGAATTGCGCGTAGTTCAGGTTCGGGCTCATGCGCGTCTCGGGCGAGACAAACCAAGCGCGCAGCGCGCCCGCGGCCTTCTCCGCGTACTTCGCGTCACCGGACAGGCGCCAGGCAACTGCGCAGTACTCCACAGTGTCCGACATGTGGAAATACGCCACGCGATCGTATTTGTCCGTTTCGGCTTCGGGATTCACAACGCCGTCCCGCATCACGTACGGCTTGCCGTCGACTGTGGACGTGTTTGGCCAGTGGTACGGTGAGAGCGTAAGAAAATCATGCTTGTCTCCGCTCGGCGGCGTCGCGGACTTGTCCATCACCGTCTTCACGGACGTGGACAACAGCTTGTCTGCCTTTTCAATCACTTCCGCCGAGGCATTGGGATACGCCTGTTTCAACGCCTCGCGATTCGTCGCGTCATCGGCACACGCACATACAGCGGCCACTGCCGCAACCCCAAATGCGAATCGAACCATATCGCTGGTCACTCCGATTCATCGACAAGAAAAAGCGCCCGGGCCGAAGCCCGAGCGCCAAGAATCACGAACGAATTATAACCTATTGGGCGGCTTTTTCGTGGCCCGGAATGTCCTTGTGCGCGTCGACGCCTTTGCTGTTGATCCTGATGTCCGACCAACTGACCTTCGGCGGGTTGACGTAGTCCGCGTACCGGTCGGCCACCTTCGCGCCGTTGGCGTCGCCGCGATGGACGTATACACGGTAGTTGAACGTCAGCGACTCGCCCACCTTTATCGTGTAGTCGCCGTTCTTTTCCTTGTTTGTGAAATAGCTCAGGCCAAAGCAGTTCGCGCCCATGAGGCCGTAGTCGCGCACGTGCCACGTGGTGGGGTAGCGCAGGTTGTTCGGATTATCGAACACCGTGATGCCATGCACGCCTTGGCCGTCGATCGTGCCGCTGTAGTCGCACCATGGCGACGGTTTGCCCCAGCATTCGGCCATGCCGGTCTTGCCTTCCGCGTTCGTGATAACGCCCTTCGGACGCACCACCACCTTGCGTGACTCGGCCTGTTCCTGCGCGAATGCGTCCGCTTCCTTGCGGTCGTCGAACATCTTGAGCACTGCATTGCTCCCGGTATCGACAACCGAGTACGTCTCGCGTTCGATGATCTGATCGTTCACGCGGAACGCGGCAATACCGCCCTCTTTGGTGTCGCCAAAACGCACGTCCGTGTCGATCGGCCTGAACGTTACTTCAAGATCGACCAGGCGGGCCGTCTTCTTCCCGGGGTAGAAGCGGTATTCGCGCTCTTCCTTACACACCGGCGTGCGGTCCGCGGACATCCACGTGTTCTTCGCGTGTATCCAGCCATAGCCGTCGCCGGAACCGTAGGTCAGCTCGTCCGTCACCTGATAGCCGGCCTTCTCGTTGCGCTCGTCCCAGCAGTCCGCTCCGTTCACGTCGCCGTAGGACGACCAGAACGAGCGCTGGTGTGGATGGTCGGAGGTCATCAGCGCTTCGCCCATCGGATAATCGCGCGTGACGCCGACGGCGCCATCGCTCAGCACGGGCCAAAGATAGGGTTTGCGTTCGTCCTTCTTGTAGTGGTACGTCGTGAACGGCACATCGTCGATCACGACATCGAGCGCGTTGCCCGCCTCGTTCTGCGTAATCTGCACGCGCGGCGGCACGTCGTCCTTGCGCACCTTGACAGTGTACAGGTGCTCGGACTTAGGCCGCGCGCCCTCGGGCACGAAAGTGAACTGCCCATTGCGCAGCGTCCCGGGGAATTCCTTGCCCGTCTTCGGCTCGATCACACGAATGACCTCGCCGTCGCCGATCGTCCCGTCAAACGGTAGCGACACGGGCACGTCTATGCTGGGCTGATCGTTCGCTTCGAGAACAATGGTTTTCCCGTCCGGTGACTCCGCTCCCGCGTTCAACGAGAACGCCGCAACAAGCGCGGCGCATAGTGACATTCGTGCGTACATGGGGTCCCTCCTGTGTGGATCGATGCGCGATGGGCGACGGGCCGGGCGCCGGTGCGGCTAACAAGCGGCCCCGCCGAGCGCAGCCGCTTCGGCTTTAATGCGATCATACCAGTCGATTTCGACCACCTCAATGCCGCGGATGATGATCGGGAATTCGGATTTCTTCAGCGATTGAAAGAGCTCGAGGCCGCGGCTGAGCACGTCGTGCCCCAGCGAAAATCCCGCCAATTCCTCGTCGTGATACAGGTCGGGACGGGACTCCATCAGTTGCTTGGAGTTGTCCATAATCTCGACGGTCGCTTCGAGCAGCCTCACGTTCGACAGATGGTGGAAGAGCCGAAGGATTTCGTTGCGAAACGTGAGCATTTCGTCTTCGGGAAGGTTCGCGACCATCTTCACCATCGTCTCGTGCGTCTCGATGTCGCCCGGCTTCAGCTTGTGCTTCACGGCATACTCGATCAGCCTGCCCTCGATTTTGCGCGTTTCGAGGTAGGCCTCGAGTGTGTTCCTTCCCGCGGCGACCGCAGACGGAAACATGAACCCGAGGCGCCAAACGGACTTCAACGCGATCGTCATCAATGGCATCAGCCGTTTTGGCGATTTGATGATGTCGCCCATGCGGTCAAACGCGTCGTCCAGTTTGTCCCGGTTGTCTGACGCGGGGTAAATGCATTCGAGAAAGTAGTCCCGCAACGCGGCCAGTTTCGCGTCGGTGATTGGCTTCAGCTCCTTGAACCGCCGGCAATTCTCCGGCAGGTACCGCAGCCGCAACTGCTCGCGATACAGATCGATGATCGCGTGCTTCAGCGAAAGGTTCTTTTGCGACGTGGCCATACTACCAGCACATGCGTTCCTTCAAATCCACTATGTGTCGTGCGCAAATTGGGCACGCGGTATCATACCCAAATGGCGCATCTACTCTCAGCCTAAAACCGTGCTGCCGGGTTTGGCCCGCGGTTGCCAGCGCGCTATTGTTGCGTTTCAAATACTCGAATCGGTGCGCTTCCTCATTCGCCCTCAAATCGTCCCGACAAATGCCATTTACGGCCGCCGCCACGCGTGCTAGACTGAACGTGTCATGGCAAGAGGGGGAAATGCCATGCGATGTCCAGCAGGAGTATCCATCGCACTCGCCGGCATTGTGGCGTCGTTGTCGGCCGCCTCCGGCGAACTCGTCCAACCAGACGACTTTGCGTATCTTGGCGCGTTTCGTCTGCCCGGTGGGGAAGAACGGCCCGAGACGTTCGCGTATGGCGGATACGCCATGACGTTTTGCCCCACGGGCGATGCGTCCGGCGGCGCGGACGGGCTTTCGGGTTCGTTGTTCGTGATGGGACACGATCGGTTGCCGTACGGCGAGCTGCCCGATGGAAATCGCATCGCCGAGATTACGATTCCCAAGCCGGTGAAATCGAAAGACCCCAGCGCGTTGAACACGGCGGAGTTTATCCAACCCCTTACGAACGCCGCGCGCGGATTGTTCACGGAGTACGACGAAATCCCCCGCGTGGGCATGCAGTACCTCGACGCGAGCGGCATCGGCCCCATTTTGTTCCTCGCTTGGGGACAACATTTCCACGAAGATGCGGTGAAACAAGGGCCGACACACGCGTGGGTTTCCGCCACGTTGACGAAGCTGGATGCAAAGGGCGCCTGGTACGTCGGCGATGTGTCGCACTACAGCGTCAGCGGATACGTGTTCGACATACCCGCCGCGTGGGCAAACGACAATGCCGGTGGAAAGTTTCTTGCCACGGGCCGCTACCGCGACGGCGGCTGGTCGGGCCAAGGGCCGGCGCTCTACGCGTTTCGACCGTTCGACGCGAACGGGGCCGCCGCGGCAAATGGCGCGCACCTCGAATGTGCGACGCTCCTGCAATACGAGACTTCGCGCAATTCGGAGGACGTCGTGTCCAAATCCATGCGCGGGTATCAGCACGCGGACGAGTGGGAAGACGGCGCGTGGCTCACGACGATGAGCGGCAAATCCGCCGTACTGTTCGCGGGCACGAAAGGCGTCGGCGCAAAATACTGGTACGGTTGGGCGAACCCCGCGGGACCCGATGTACCATGCGTCGAAACCGAATTCGTGAACGATTTCCCGACCTGCCGCAACGCGGACGGATCGGCGTGTCCCCGAACCGACCTCGGCGGGTGCGACGGCCACAACGACTATCGCGGCTGGTGGAGCAGCGCGTTCAGCGCCCAGCTTGTCCTGTATAACCCGGACGACCTCGCGAAGGTCGCGAGCGGCGCCATGCAGCCGTGGGGACCGCAACCGTACGCGGCCGTCCATCTCGATGAGCACCTATTGCTTAACCCGGCACACGTCGAAGAGGACATGATTGGGCGTGGCGTGCAGCGCCGCTTCCGCATCGGCAGCATCGCTTATGACCGCGCCCACGGTCTCCTCTATGTGCTCGAACCCTTTGCCGATGGAACCAAACCGGTCATCCACGTGTGGCGAGTCTCGTAGCCGGTGAATCGAGCCACGTTCGACTATTCGCCTCACCCTTTATGCCCAGTGTGTTGCACTCGGCTTGTTGTGACTTCGCCTGCGAAACGACCCCCTGTTTTCTTGCCGACCAAAGGCAATACCACAAAAACAGAGATTTTCTCTAAATAGTGGCTGCAATCATTGATTGGTCTTACCGCCGCTCATTTCTCGATTTTCGCGACGATGGCGAATTTGTTCGGGCGGTTTCGATAGAGGAACGCGACCGCCAGTACGAATGGGGCCTTGGCAATCCGCTGCCATAGGGGAAACACGTTCCGCACGACCTGTTCGCCCGAGACGTGAATCGGGGCACAGGTGCACGCGTAGCCCTGTCCTTCGAGCAGGGGGAGCAAGTCGTTCGGGTCGATTGCCGGTTCGTTGTTGTACGGCGCAACGCGCAGGAGCGAATGGGGCGCTTGCGTGATTCGAACGAACGGATTGCGCGCATCCGGCTCGACGATGACCAATGTACCGCGCGGGCGTAATACGCGGCGCACTTCAATCAATAGTGGCGCCCACCTGCCTTCGAGGTGGTGCAACACGTCCACGCAATACACGGTGTCGAACGAACGCTCCGCAAACGGGAATGCCTGAGTTGCGTCCGCCACAAGCGACGAAATGCCACGTGTAGCGCTCAAATGCGCGCACCGCTGCGATACGTCGAACCCGATGACGAGCGGTGCGGTCAACGCCGCGGCAATCGCGCCGTCGCCGCAGCCGACATCGAGCGTGCGCCCCTTGTCCGGCACGAGGGCATTCAACTTTTCCAACGATTCGGGCGGGTAGACGTAGAGCGCTTCACCCGCGGCCAGTGCGTCAAACAGCGCCGCTTGCGGACGCCTCACGGTTTCCGGCCCACGTAGAGGATGGCGTCGCCGCGGAACCGCATGAGAAGCCGGTGCAGCGCGCGCGGAAACAGATTGCCCGCGACGAAGAGATTGTGATTGTACGCGCACAACTCGAGCGTCGTCATACCATGCGTCTCGAACAGGAACCGCATTGCATCGCGCGTGAACGGCCGCTTATGGGTGATGTCATTCCAGAACCGGAACTTGTATTTCATAATGTCCGGCACGGTGATGAACGCGATTCCGCCCGGTTTCAGCACGCGCCGGATTTCCGTGGCGATCCTTTCGGGACAGTTGAGGTGTTCGAGCGTGCTTGTCATCGCGAGCAAGTCGACGGAATCTGCCGCGAGCGGGATGCATCCGCGCTCCATATCGGCAAGGACGAAGCCGATCCCCTGCTGTTTCAGTTGCTGCGCGTAGTGGGAATCGAAGTCCAACGCGATCCGCTGCCGAATCGCGGGCACGTTGTAGCTCAGGAACCATCCGTTCCACGCGCCGCAATCGAGCACGCGCAGCCCGGACTTACCCGCGAAATATTCGTCCAACACCCACTTCAACGACCAAATCTTGTGGCCCGTTTGCCCGAGTTGTAGCGCCTTCCGCGCAAGCACACGCATGAACAAGCGCTGAAACGCGCTCGTCTTTTCGAGACAACACCGCTCGTAATTTTCTGCGTAGTTCATGTCCCCAAACTCGGGCCGGGCGCTGACGCGTCGTCACGCCCATCGTAATCGTTAACGCGCTACGTATTCAGTAGAAGGAAAAACACGAATTGTATTCCCCTTCTCGTTACGTTGCTTCCTCGCTTCCCCACTCGTACAGCGAAATGTCGCCGTTCGATGCTTCGTCAATCTTCTTCATGTTCCGTTCGACCCATTCGAGGTCGTCTTTGAAAAACGGCCACATATGGAACCGGCGATGCTCCGCGATAAAGTACCCGCGCGGATGCTCGGATACAAACGCCTTCAATTCGTCCAACGTTCGCATGCCGTCCATACCCGACTCGATATACTCCCAGACAATCACGCGACTTGGGTACCAAGTGTCGATATGCCCCACGTAGTGGAGCGCTGCAATGTACGTCGTGCAGACGATGGCCGCGTCACCGCGGTGTTCTTTCACATACGTGCACGGTTGCCGCCATTGGGGGTGGTGGACGGCCAGCGTCGTGCTTGCGCCGCCGGCGACTTCGATGCAGTCCGCCGCGAGCCGATATTGCGAGACCGTGAGCCGGGCGGTAAACGCCACAATCGCGACGGCCGCAGCCATTCGCCACGCCGATTGCCGCGATGTGCGCACAAACTGGGTCAGGTACACGAGCGCATATGCGCACGCAGCGACATAGAACGGATAGGCGAAGAATAAGAACCGGTATCGCCGATGCTGCGTGATGCCAAAGTTCAGGAGCAGGATTGGGACGACGAACGCGAGTGCGATAAACAGTCCCGGTTTCCCTGCGCGGGCCACGAGAAGCGCGAATCCGGCACATGCCAAGACAAAAAAGCCGGACCCAAGATTGTTCGTATAAAACCGAAAGTAGTACAGGGAATCGGACTGATCGTGATCGACCAAACCATCGTCGGGAGTGTCCGCCCGCAGCGCTTCCTTGAAGATGGCGTCGTGCTCCGCCTTGGGCAGCGTCAGGTAGTAACCCAACAACGTTGCGGCGCCGAGCAGACCGCAAATCGCAATCAACACCGTCCATCGCGATCGAAGCGTTCGGACGCCCAGCCAACGGCAGGCCGCGTACGCGCCGATCGGCCCGAGGAAAAACACGGTTTGCGGTCCGGCGAGCAGACCGATGCAGTAGGCGGCGGCGAAACCGGCCCCCCAACGCGACAGTTTTGTTCGATCAGCCTCGCCAAACCGCCATACGAGCAACATCGTGACGAGATACACGGTTTGGTGCAGCATGTAGAACCGAGCCTGACGCGCCCACGCGAGTTGCCACGGCGACCACGCCATCAGCAGCGCGGTCAATGCGGCCGAGGGCCCGCCAATCAACGGCCTGAGCATCCGGTAGGTGAGGTATACATTCACGACGGCGAATACGGCGGAGATCGATCGCACCGCCGCTTCACCATCGCCGAAGATCGCGATGAGGCCCGCGAGCAAATAATTGAACAGCATGCCGTTGGTGAATACGCGCCCGCTAAGCAACAGCGGCAAGCCCGTTTCGAGGATCTTCTTGCCGACGTAGACATGAATCAGCTCGTCGTGCCACAGGCTCGGGCCCGCCAAATTCGCAAACGCCAGAACGAAAACCGACGCCACCGCCAGGGATACCACACATCGTTCAAGCAATGGGGCCGGGTGGAGCGAAACCCCGGGCGAGTCATCTGTGTTCGTTTCGTTACTCACGCAATCTCTCGATCTCGACGGTAATCATGCTGCCCTTCGAAAAAAACAGGAGTGCGTCCTCACACCTTGCCACCAGCAATAACGGAACCGTAAGGATTTCCTTCAAGACAAATAGCCATGCCGGTGGAGCGCCGCGCTCGACGGACACGGCGGGGTTGCCCGACATGCCCAGCGCGCGAGCCAGCAAGAACTGGGCGTCGGAAACGTTGCTCTCTATCGCGCGGCCCTGGTACGAGACCCGCGTCACCCGATTGCCCGGCGGCAGCATCGCGGCAATGTCGGCCGAATCATAGCCCTGAACCGCGTGGTCGTCCGGGTCGAGCCGCAGACCAAACCAGAGGCCTACCCGCAACGCATGGAATCGCGACGGACACGACACGCGCAACACTCCACCCGGACGCAGCACACGGATGCATTCGCACAAGAATGCGCGCGGCTCGGGCAGGTGCTCGATGATGTGCGATGCGATTACCACGTCGAACAAGACATCGGGGAACGGCAGCGCCAGCGAATCCGACTGCGCATAACCGGCACGTATCGGCGGGCGGACGCGCCCGGCAGTATCGCGCAGCGCGACAAGTGCGCCCCGGGCAAGATCGCTTGCAGTCACGCGGAACCCCATCCATGCGCCGAGTATGACGTTCGCTCCGCCACCCGTACCCGCATCGAGAACGTGCGAGTACCCGCGCGCCCGCATGCGCGCATAGAAGCGCCGGACAGTCCCGATTCCCATGCGCGCGCCAAAATGCCAGAACGGCATGTAGCCGCGCGGCACGCGGTACGCTTCAAACATTCCCGGTCACTCGATACTTCCCCCCCGGCAGGAGCCATTGCTGCGTAATCGTAGTCGTCCTTGGAGTCGTAATCGAATTCGACGGGTGAAAAAACTGAAACGACGTAAGGGACCGAAAGGACACAACAGGGGGCGCGCGGCCATGTTCGATTCGAAGGGATTCGATTACGATTACGAGGACGATTAGGATTACGGGCCGTGACGAAGCGGAGCTTCACGCGAACGGTTGCGAATTCATGGACCGAATGGATGGGTTGGACGAGATGGATTGCATTCAAGGCGAACGCCGATAATCGATTACGATTACGAGCACGAGCACGATAAGTTGACAGCACGAGACTACGTGCAGGCCAGCACGATTACGAAGTACGAGCACGATAAGAAGACAGCACGAGGCTACTTGAAGAGTTGCACGGTTACGATGCACGAGAAGTAGGCAGCACGAGATTGTCTGCTGAGTAGAATCAGCGACGTTTCCGGACCCGATTGATTGCGATGCACATTTCCGAACTGGATTACGATCTCCCCGAGGAACTTATCGCGCAGCACCCGTCCGACCGGCGGGACGCGTCGCGCCTGCTGGTGGTGGACCGCGCTACGGGCGCCATGCGCATCGACGTGTATCGCAACGTCGCGTCGTATCTTCGACGTGGCGATTGCCTGGTGCTTAACCGCACCCGCGTCATTCGCGCGCGGCTGCGCGCGAGCCGGCCGACGGGCGGCAGCGCGGAAATTTTTCTGCTGCACGAACGCGCTCCGGGCACGTGGGACGCGCTCGTGCAACCGTCGGCGAAAATTGCGCCCGGTACGGCCCTGCGCGTGGGCCCGATCACAGCAACCGTCGAGGAACGACTCGGCAACGGCCGACGCCGGGTCGTGTTCGATCGCGTGGACGTGTTGCGGATCCTTGAAGAGGCCGGCGAAGTGCCCTTGCCGCCCTACATTCGCCGTGCGCACACCGACCCCGCCGACGTGGAGCGCTACCAGACGATATACGCGAAAGAACCCGGGTCCGTTGCCGCGCCCACGGCGGGGTTGCACTTTACCGAGGACGTCTTCTCATCGCTCGACGCGGCGGGAATAACGCGCGCAACGTTGACGCTGCACGTTGGCTATGGAACGTTCAGTCCCATTCGCGCCGAACGCGTCGAGGACCACACGCTCGAACCCGAAGCGTTCGAACTGACTGAAGAAACGGCGGCTGCGCTCAACGCCACGCGCGCGGCGGGCGGGCGCATCGTCGCGGTGGGAACGACGACGACGCGCGTGCTGGAATCACAATTCAGGGACGGCGCGATTCGCGCGGGGACGGGCGAGACTGCACACTACATCTACCCGCCATACACGTTTCGCGCCGTGGATGCGTTGCAGACGAATTTTCACCTGCCGCGCAGCAGTCTGTTGGCGTTGGTATACGCGTTTGGCGGGACCGAACTGGTGCGTGAGGCGTACCGGCTCGCGATTGCGGAGCGGTTCCGCTTTTACTCCTACGGCGACGTGATGCTACTCGTCTAACGGCGACGGCGTGTGCATGGCCGCTAGGCTTCGCTGCTCCATTTGCTGTTCGATAGCCTCGATGTCGTCCGGGCCGATATCGGTCGATTCCGGCGTGGGTTCGTACTCGCGGTAGGTGCCCTTGACGAAGGCCTCTTTGAATCCGCCCTGCGAACCTCCGCTCTTCTGTCGCGAGACATTGTGCCATTCGACTTTGCCTTCCGGGACCACGAAATCCTGCACCGGTTCGCCGTCCAGGGCCGCCTTCATGAAATTCGTCCAAACCGGCACTGCCTGGCGCCCGCCGGTGAAATCCGCGCCGCGGCCGAGCGACCGGTTGTCCTTGTACCCGATCCAGACGATGCAGGTGTATTCCGGCGTGAACCCGCAAAACCACACGTCGCGCGCGTCGTTCGTCGTGCCGGTCTTCCCGGCGCGGGGCCGGCCCAGTTCGCGCGTGCGCGCGCCGGTGCCGTACTCGGCAACGCCCACCAACATGTGCCGAAGCACGTAGGAAACGTCTTCGCTCATCACCCGCGTATGTTCGGGTTCGCACCGGTATCGCTCGATTCCATCGCGATCCTTTATGGATTCGATGAAAATCGGCTTCGTGTACATCCCTCCGCACGCAATCGCCTGATACGCCGAGCACTGGTCCAGCACGGTCACTTCGTTCGTGCCCAGCCCAATGGTCAGCCCCACGTCGTTTCGTACGGAAACCTCCGGGAAACACTTTTCAATCGTCGCCTTGACGTTTTCTACGCCGAATTCCTGCACCAATTTCACCGAAACCACGTTGATCGAACGCTCGAGCGCGTAGCGCAACGTGACCGCCCCCGAGTAATCGCCCGAAAAGTTTTTCGGCGCCCATACGGACGCGCCGCGGCGTATAACAAACGGTTCGTCCATGCGAATTGTCGCGGGGCTGATGAACTTGTCGCGGCCGAATTCGAGCGCGGTCGCGAAGACGAACGGCTTGACGCTCGAGCCGGGCTGGCGAAGCGCCTGCGTGGCCATGTTGTATTGTTCGACGTCCCAATCGCGCCCGCCCACCAGCGCGCGCACGTACCCCTTGAAGCCTTCGCGATTGTCGATGCACACGAGCGCGCCCTGTACCGGCACGAACTCGTCCTCGCGCCTCGCGCGCTGCAACGATTTCAATTTGAGTTCGTCGAACTTCTTGAGTTGCGCGAAAAGGGCCTCCTCCGCGGCGCGCTGCAGGCGCATGTCGAGCGTCGTGTTAATTTCGTAACCGCTTTCGAGCAGCGTCTCGTCGTCGAACAGACCTTCGCGTATCGCGCGGACCTTCATCTCGCGGACAAAGTATGGCGCGTCGAATTCGTTCGGGACGTACAAGTTCTTCGCGGTCTCGAGCTTTTCCGCGAGTTCGGCCGGTGTAAGCGCGTCTTCGGTGACGGGCCTTGCGCGCGCCTCGTCGTATTCCTCGCGCGTAATGAAGCCGTGTTCGATCATACGGTCGAGCACGAGATTGCGCCGCACCTGGGCCGCTTCGGGATGCAGATCGGGCCGGAACGCGTTCGGCGAACCAAGTATGCCCGCGAGAGTCGCTGCCTCGGTCAGCGTCAGGTCCTTGCACGACTTGAAGAAATACATGCGCGCCGCCGCCTCGACCCCGTGCGCGCTGCCACCAAAGAAAACCTGATTGAGATACAGCTCGAGGATTTCGTCCTTCGTAAACTCCCGCTCGACCTGCAACGCGGCGATCATCTCGCGCAGCTTGCGCGTAGCCGTGCGCTCTTTCGAGATTCCAGTTGCCTCTTCCGCGTTGCGCACGAGCTGCATCGTAATCGTGCTGCCGCCGCGCACGCGCCCGGTCTTCGCGATGTATAGGACGGTATTAAACATCGCGTCGGGCCGCACGCCCTTGTGTTCATAGAACAGCGCGTCTTCGCCCGCGACGACGGCCTTTTGCAGGATCAGCGGCATCTCGCTTAACCGGATCAGTTGCCGGTTCTCGACGTTATACTCGCCCAGCTTCGTCGCGCCGCCATCCGCGTACACCTTGCTGCCGACGCGCGGACGGAACTGGTCCAATGTCGCGATCTGCGCCTTCGCGCGCTCCATCTGGAATGCGAATACGCCCAGCCCTGCGCCAAAACAGGCGCCGACAACGGTTATGAAGACGAAGAAGAGCGGGGCGCACCCGCGCGCTTGCAGGCGTTTCGCAAGGCTGTCGACGTTGGGAAGGCTCTCGGACATTGGAGGATCGTACCATGCATGTTTGTGCCGCACAACGGCGGCTTGCACGTACTGTTTATCCCAATCGTTCGGGAAAAGTTCTCACAATTCGGCTTGCGCCTTTTCGTCCGATAAGGCCTTCGGGACCTCCTGGGGCGCGCGGCGCCAGTACGCGTAACACAACCCCGCCTGCGCGAGCGTTGCGCCGGCGAGGTTTGCGAGCAGGTCGCCCACGTCAAAGGTGCGGTTCGGCACATACAACTGATGGATTTCGTCCGTAAGACCGTAGAGCGCCGCAAACAAGATCGGCACGAAGCATTGCGCCCACGCCGAGACCGGTTTGCCCGACCGCCGCATGCCCACCGACACGATCGTGCCCAATACCGCATACAGCGTAGCGTGGACAACCTTGTCGAGGCCGAGAATCTGCCATGGGAATTCGAATTCCGGCGGGCTGGTGTCCGATGAAAGCACCCAGAGGAATCCGCAGTACAACGCGGTTGCGACAATGTAAGGCAGGCGCATCGCGGGCGTTACCGGAGGTACCCGTGGGTGATGCCGTGCTCGTCGAAGCTAAACACGTAGGTCGAAGGGCCGTAGGAAATGCGATTGCAGAACCACAGATCGACCGGGATGGCAGGGTTGTACATCAGACCGGCGTTCGCCGGGTAGGGTGCTCGAATCCAGTTTCCGTGCACGCGGCCAATCGCCGCCGGCGCGCTCACGACCTCTCCCAGGAGCGAGGTCGAAAGCAGCGGTGCAGTCGGTCCGCCGCCTGACAGCAGGTCCGCGAGCAAGAGGAACTGGTCCACGGTCTCGTGCTGATTCAGGAGAAAGTACCCGATCGCCATTTGGAAAACTGTGCGCGAATCGATTACGTAAATATACGCCAATGCCGGCAGTAGCTCGTCGGGGTTGTTCATGTATGTTGCCGGATGGACGATGCGGAAGTGGCGCAAATACCGCGCCTCGACGGCGCCCGCGTTCGCGAGAATAATGTCGCGGCGCGCGATCAACGCGGGCCGGACCCAGAATTGCACGGCCTGCACGGCGCGCACGATTTCCTGCGCGGCGATTGCCGTGAACTGCGGCGCGATCGGCCCCTGGTTTTCGATGAACTCTCGCGGCGACGTGTATACGTCCATCGAAATGTACGGCAGGTAGACGATCTGACCGGAAGTGGAAAAACCGGTCCCGGGCGCGATGCCCGTTGCACTCGGCACGATAATGGCGCGAATCGCGTGCAACTGCTGCGGGATCGCGGCCAACAGCGACACAAGGCTTGCGTAATGGCGGTCGCCGAATGCGCCATTGTCGAACACCAGGATACCGAACCGTTGCCACACCAACATTGGCGCGGGCGGCAGACCCAGCAACTGTCCGACGGTATCGCGCGCACGGCTGCCGGCGTATTCCGTCAGGGTCAGCGCCGCCTGCACGAAGAGCGCGTATCGCCGAGGGTCTTGTGCGAACGTGCGTAACGAACCGCCACCGAGGGTCCGCGACAACTCGTCGAATGCCATCGACTGGGCATGTGTATCCAGAGCCTGGAGGGCATAGTGAAGCCAGCGAAACGCTGTCGCCAATGAATCATAGGCGGCGGGCAACTGCGCGGCTCGGGGCAGCGCGGCCTTCGCCGCCTCGCTCGCGCAGAGCGCCGAGATAAGCCCCAGGCGCGGGTGCTCCCGGTCGTCCGCTTCGATCAACACGGTTTCCCAGAACGCGCCGAGCGCTTCCGTGAACGCGCCGGTGGTGAAGTATTTTTGGAAATCGCGCCGCCACTGATCGACGGTCACCGTCTCGTCGTACAGGCGATCGGCAAGCGCGTTCGCCGCGGACCTGTCGCCGGAAAATGCGACGGCGCTCAAATAGTCGGCAATCTTGGCGGACGGATCGGAAATCTGCGCAAACGCGCTGGGAGCGGCCGCAGCCATCAATGCAACAAAAACCAACGCGAACCGCCGCATCATTGTGGGTCCCCCGCGACGCTGCACCGGCACAACCAACGCTTAGGCGTACGATCGCGCCCGGCGGCGTCGGAGTGGCGAAACTATACGTCTTTCTGGACGTGCGACCATGCGGTTTCTTCAGCTTCGATCGTCAGCGAGCGCGCGTATTTGATTACGGCCTCGTCCGCCGGCGCGCTGTAGATCGTGAACAACTTGTCCAGGTTTGTAATCTCGAACACCTTTGCGATGTCCTTGTTCAGCGAACACAGCTTCAAATCGCCACCGTCGGCCTTGCACGCCTGATTGATGCGCAGCAACTCCGTCAATACCGCGCTCGACAAATACTCGACGCGCCCGAAGTCGAGCAGGAGCCGCAGCCCCGGATTGCGTTTCACATAGTCGCCGACCTGCGCGCCGAACTGCGATACGTTCATCGCGTCCAACACGCTGCCGGCCTCGATCTGTCCGACGGTGATCGCGCCGCGCACGTCGAAACTTACCAATGGCTTGTCACTCACAGGAAGCCTTCCTTCCACTCAATGCCTTTCGGCGCATCCGCATCTCGAGGCATTTGCATTCGTTGTTGTAGGTAACCCTTTCCATGCAGTATCGGATGAGACAAATCCCGCGCCCATTCGCCTGCTCCAATTGGGGCAGATGAATGTCTTCGGGCGCGAAACCGCCGCCCTCGTCGTACACGCGGATGGTGCACAGATCGTTTTCTTCCACCATCTCGATGCGCACCTTTTTTGCCGGGTCGCACTTGTTGCCGTGGTCGACGGCGTTCACAAGCGCTTCCTCGAGGCACAGTTGCGCATAAAACTTCTGATCGGGCTCGACCCATCCATGCTCGACGAGCGCGCGCAGCGCCGCCTGTAACACGCGCCCCATGGCGTCCATCGTGCTGCCGAACTGTTCTACGAAGAACGGTTTCGTCACAAGCCTGCCCCTGTGCCGAGCCAACCAAGCCTAACGAAGGATATCATACGGCCCCGCGTGCTTAAACCCGCGGCGGCCATTCCGTTGCGAGCTCGCGTTCGATGAGTTTTACCACGCTGGACGCATCGGGCGGTGTCGGCGGTTCGATGCGCGCCTTCACACGGCCGTCCCGCCCGACGAGGAATTTGGTGAAGTTCCATCGGATTGGCCCGCCGAGGCCGCTGGACGTGTCCAGTGTGAGCGCGCGATAGAGGGAGGCGGCTGAACCCCCTGAAACGCCGGTCTTGTCAAAGAGTTCGAATGTCACGCGGTAGTGTGTATCGCAGAACGTCCGGATTTCGTCGTTCGTCCCCGGTTCCTGCCCGCCAAACTCGTTGCACGGGAAGCCCAGTACGGCGAACCCTTGACCGCTGTATCGTTCGTGCAGTTTTTGCAGCGCCTCGTACTGCGAAGTAAATCCGCATTTTGACGCGACGTTGACGATCAGCAACACCTTGCCCGCGTACCGATCGCCAAGACGAGACGATTCGCCGTTCGCTCTTGTCACCGAGCAGTCCATTACATTCGCACCGTCACCCTGTTTTGGCGGCACTACCTGGCCGGCAGTCCGCAACACGCGCCGCGCTATCGTCCGCAACAAGCCCATGGGTTAGAACCTGTCCGTCTCGTGCGCGTCGGCGTCGCCGGCTTCGACTTGCTGCTTTGCCGCGGGCGTGTCCGGCTCCGTCGTGTAAAGAACGCCTACGTGCTCTTCTACTTCCACGCCGCCAACGCTGGCTCTTACGCGGAGTTGAGCGGGAATTTTCGACTTCTTCGCCTTATCGCCCGGTCTGAAAGCAACGCGCACCCGCACCGTTCCGTCGGGGGCGTCCGGCTCGATGGTCGCCGTGAAACGCTTTTCACGTGTAATCGACGCGGTCACTTCGGAAACGGGATCGCCGTAGGTCGACTTGAATTCCACGATCGTGGATACGGGCTCCCCGTCTGCTCCGGGTCGCAGCACAACCTGCCGCACCACCGCTTCCAACGGCTTTGTGACGTGCGCGCGCACGAGGATGAACTTGTCCGGCGCGTCGGCATCGTTCGTTGTGACCACGATCTGATCGGCTACTGATCCAAACGGCGCGTCCGGACGCGGCTTAATGACGACATCGACCGTGCCGTCCTTCGCGCCGGGGCGCGACGTGATGTCGAACTTCTGTGTGTCGAATTTGATATGGGACACCGCCAACGGTTGCTGGCCGGGATACGTCGCCAGCGTGACTATCTGCTCCGGTTGCTCGCCTCGCTTGAACGGGGTGAAATCGACGGACGGCGTGTATTCTTCCGCCGCGGCGCCTTTCAGGACGAGCTCGTCCGGTGTCGCGCCGTCGGCGTAGTTGACGATCACCTTCGATTCGATCGCGCCTTTCTTACCGCGAAGATTCAATTTAACGGGCAGCTCCAGCGATTTCCCCGGTTCGATTACAGTGTTCTTCTCGACCTTCGCCGCCGTGCAGCCACAGGTCGTCTGCACGCGGCCAACCTTGACCGGCGCCGTGCCGGGGTTGGTCAGTTGGAAGGTATGCTCGATGGTGACGCCCTGCCGCGCCGTGCCGAAGTCGAAAGTTTGCGTGCGGCGCTCCGTGATTTTCGGCCGCGAATTGAGTTCGTTCTTTGCGCCGGTTTGCCCGCAGGACCAGGCGATCAGTCCAGCGGCAGCAACCAGAACATATGACACAGCGGTGCGCACGCGCGTACTCCTTGTTCCTTCTGCGATACCAATGCCGAAAGTGAGAATCATACACAATAGCGCGGTCCCGATAGCTCTTCGAAGTTGCTGCGTGCGCGTTCCAGTCCGTATAATCCGGCCCTTGTACGTGAACAGTCCCGCCGGGATGAATTCTTGGGACAAGTCAGTCTCATTCCGCCCCTGCGTTAGGAGTAATTGATGGAAAAGGTCATCATTATCGGTTCGGGTCCGGCTGGGTATACCGCCGCGTTGTACTGCGCTCGAGCGAACTTGTCGCCGCTGCTGTTCGAGGGCGAATTGAGCAGCGGAAACCTCCCCGGCGGCCAGCTCATGACCACCACCGAGGTCGAGAACTATCCCGGTTTTCCCGACGGTGTCACCGGCCCGGAGATGATGGAACTGTTCAAGAAGCAGGCTGAGCGCTTCGGGACGCGCATCGAACCCAAAACGATCACGGCGGTCGATCTGTCGAAGCGGCCGTTCACCGTTACGTCCGAATCGAAAACCTGGCAGGCGAAATCGATCATCATCGCGACCGGCGCGACGGCGAAATACCTTGGCCTGCCGTCGGAAGAGAAATTCATGAACCGGGGTGTATCCGCATGCGCCACGTGCGACGGCGCGCTCCCGCGGTTCCGCAACAAACCGCTCGTGGTCGTTGGCGGAGGCGACACCGCAATGGAAGAGGCCATCTTCCTCACCAACTACGCGAGCAGGGTCCATATCGTCCACCGGCGCGACAAATTCCGCGCGAGCAAGATCATGGCGGATCGCGCGATGGCGAATCCGAAAATCGTGTGCGAGTGGAACTCGGTTGTGGATGAAGTGTTGGGCGACGAAAAGCCCGGCGTGACCGGTGTTCGACTGAAAGACGTGAACACGGGCGCTACGCGCGAAATCGAGTGCACGGGGTATTTTTCCGCCATCGGCCACAAGCCGAACACCGAGCTGTTCAAAGGAGTGCTCGATATGGACGAGACCGGCTACCTCATCACGAAGCCCGGCTCGACGTACACGAAAATCGACGGCGTCTTTGCGGCCGGCGACGTGCAGGACCACGTGTACCGCCAGGCCGTCACCGCCGCCGGCTCGGGCTGCATGGCCGCGATCGATTGCACCCGCTGGCTTGAAACAAACGAGTACTGTTTGAATGTATGAGAGGGAGTTAAAGATGGCCTGCACAGCCGGCCTCCCTGGGGTTACGATGCTGGTGTCTGTATGCGACAGCGGCGCAACCCGCAAGGAGGTTCAGCATGTGTTCACCACATTACTACGCAGGGCTGGATTTGCACAAGAAGACCATCGTCTTCTGCGTCAAGCAAGCGGACGGGACGCTCGTGGAGGAAGGGACGATTCGCGCGGTGAAGCCGGAACTGGAGCGATGGCTTTGCGAACGCGACACGCGCTGCGTGGTGGCCTTGGAGGCGACGATGTTTACGGGATGGGTCTACGATGTGTTGGTTTCGCACGAGGTCGAGACGCACGTGGGGCATCCGTACATGCTGCGGGCCATTGCCGCGGCCAAGAAGAAGAACGACAAGGTCGATGCGCGGATGTTGGCGGACCTGTTGCGGTGCGATTTGTTTCCGTCGTGTTACATGGCCCCGGAGAAGTTGCGGGAACTGCGGCGGGTGATGCGGTACCGCAATTTTCTGGTGCGGGAGTCGGTGCGCATGCAGACCAAGACGGCCGGTCTTCTGATGGAGGTCGGGGCCGAGTACAACAAGAAGAAGTTGAAAGGCCGCAAGTACTTTACCCAGTTGGTCAACGAGCTCACGCAGGTTCCGGAATCTGTGCGCCGCTTGCTGCGATTGAGTCACGACACGATGGAGGCCTTTGAACGGCACCAGCAGTGGATGGTGGACGAGTTGGCCCGACACCCGGACCTGTGCGAGCGGGTCGAGCGGCTCATGACGATTGACGGGGTGGGCGTTGTGACGGCATTGACGTGGGCGCTCGAGATAGGCCCGCCGTCTCGCTTTGCGTCGATCGGCAACGCCGTGAGCTATTGCGGCCTGTGCAGCGCGCAACGCGAGTCCGCCGGAGTGGCGCACCGCGGGCCGATTTCCAAGCAGCGCAACAAACATCTGCAGCGGGTCTTGGTCGAAGCGGCCAAACTGGCGCCGCGTTGGAACGCGCACCTGGCCGGTGTGTACGACAAAGAACGTGAACGCGGGGCCGATCACAACCAAGCGACCTTGACCGTGGCCCGCAAGCTGGTGGCCTACCTGTTGGCGGTCGACAGGTCCGGCAAAGTCTTTGAACAGAGGAAGGAGGCTGCATAACGGGTCATACGCATGCGCTTTTGCCCGCCGGTCCTCGCGTAATAGGGACTGGGCGAACCGAGCCAGAAGCGAGGGGATGCTCCCTGTAGTCTGTTTCGAGGCCGGCGGGTTCACCCCAACTCAATCTTCGGCGAAAGGGCGCAAGCCTCGGATGCCGCAAATGGATGTCTGGCCGCGTTCGGTATACGACGCGTCGGTCACGAGTGAAAGCAATCGCGCACGCACCATTCGCGTTTATCGCTTTGTGGACTACCAGGTACAAAAAGAGGCAGAGCCGAAAGCCCTGCCTACCCGTATAGCCACCCGCGTCGGCGCTCGGGTCGCTCGCCAGCGTTGCCCTATCCTCCGCGCGGGTAAGGAAAATTATATCCAGACAATGACACTCGAGCTACCCAGGGACGCAAATCTCCACTTTGCTCTTGACTTTTCTCATCATGGATGTCCCTA
>JABWCD010000017.1 GCA_013359265.1 Candidatus Hydrogenedentota bacterium | reverse complement strand
GCGCCACCGGTGCAGGAGCGGAGCAGGCAATGCGCGGCGCGCCTCCGGCGGCCAGCCGGGCGCGTGCCGTCTCGAGAATCGCCGCGCGTACGCTTTGGTGTTGCCAATTACGCACCAGGTTTGCCCCAGGACAAACCAAATCCGGTCAACCCCCTGCCCACAATCGCTGCCGGCAAGGAGCGTTGTGGGACTGATTCCCCTGATTTCCCAAAATAACAGGTGAGTGTTCCTAGTTGTCCCAGCGAGTACTATGCACTACTACAAATACTTATATAGCACCAAATTCGTAGTCTGTCCCCGAATTCCCCATGTAAATACCACTGCCCGACGGCGACACGATCTTCGTCAGGTGGTTCAGCGCGTCGTATTCGTAATCCGTCTCGACCAGCAGCGCATCGGTCACCTTCGTCAGGTTCCCGTTCAGGTCGTACTCGAGCGTCGTCTCGTTCGCTTCCGCGTCAATGACCTTCGTCAGCCGCCCGCCGCCCCCACAGCCCGAACACCCGCTAGAGAATTACCTACTTCAAACGCCCAGTTTCGTATTGTAATCTTTCACTTAGCTCTTGTTGGTGTAGGTAGTCTGCAACTCGCTGCGCGAAATGCGACTGAGCACTGACTGCAAGCAAATCGGTACTCGACCATTCCATTTCACACCCCAAATCCTGGATAGCGCCCACTATTTCACTACGCGCTTTGGAACCTTTTGTTTCACCGAACCAAACACGGAAAGTGTAGTTCTGAGAAGCTATAATTATAGATTTAACTAGAAACTTTCTGTTTGTTTCTACTATGTCTCCAAGATTAATATCGTACGCATAAAATGGTATACAGCATACTTCGAAAGCATACTGTCCAACGCGCCGCGCCCATAATTCTTCCACCTCTGGCGGGGCGAAATCATCATGTACATTGACAATACACGCTAAAATTAGAAAGTCTGCGCGCTGCCCCCATATTGGATTCCTGTGAAACCTACACAGGATCTGTTCCATCTCGTTGCCATTGAAATCCTGCAATTTCACCGACGGATCAAAATGGAGAAGTGTTAAGGTATCGCCCCAACCCGTGTCGCCTTGGCATGTTACAATCGAAGATTCAGAAAGACATCGTCCAAATCTTGGATTTTTGAATAGTCGCTCCTGCAGAATATCCCACAGTTCACGCGGGTGATCTGATCTGAACAAATAGTTGACTACAGGCCTGTCGGTATCGATCTCTGTCATGCTATAGCTATACGCGCCGCCAAACTTGTCCAATGCACTACTGATTGCGTCCTTCAGGGAATCCCTGTCCATAGTATCTGCCCTGTCGGCGTGAAATTGTAGTCTGAGAGTTTTCATTATTGAATTTGCATTAGCGATGATGAGGGGGAAGTGTAACCGGTGCTGCGCGTGCCCCTTTAGAGCGATTACAGTGTTTACATGTTGACTGAGCGTTTTCTGCTGTCGCGTTTCCGCCTTTAGATCGCGGGACTACGTGATCTACTTCTTCAACGGGATCTCCGCAATATGTACAATTGGGGTCTTTTGCCTTTTGATCCCGCTTGGTTTTTTCAGAAAATGGTTTTCCGGCAGATTCACCACCTGCAGAACCTGTCTTCGGCGCGGAAAATTCAGGGACAGACTGCGATTTAAGTTCATTTCAACCGCTCTTCGCCATTCCCCGTAGCGCCGCCGTGTGGAGGCAGCTTGGGCTGAGGTTTGCGCCCGCGTTTGGGGGGCTGCTGGAGACGTCCGACGAGGCCCTCGAGTTGTGCAGGAATCTCTTTTCCACCGCAGGGCGCGGTGGTCGTCGTCGGAGCAAAACACATCGGCGCGGCGGTAGCCCCGTTGCGTGACGTGATGGGCAAACTCCGGCGCCACGATGCGTGCGACACGGCTCATGAGCGTAAGAATACCTCGGATCGGCCAGAGAGAGCACGTAGTCTGCCTGATTTCCGTAGTAGTCAATTCGTGATCCGTCCCTGAATTTCCCGTAGGTACATAAACACTCGACCGCTTGGATAGTAACTTTGTGTCGAGGGATACCAGACGGGTTCGATGACGACCTGTTGCTTCGTTGGCCACGTTCGGACGGGAATCCCTTCGAAGACGTCCCACACCCCGGTAGTACCGGCGGGGATCATGCTTGGATCCGGTTGAAAGATCAGCGGGCCGTTCGATCGCGTAAGCAAGACAAAGCCGTTGTCGTAGTAGCGAACCACGGCTGCAGGAGTTTCCACGAAACTTGCTTGGACCGGACGTCCGAGATCAAGAAAATACACGTCGTCCTCGGCTGTACCGGGGGCGTACCAATCGCTCGCGAACGCCGCCGCATTATCGAGCTTTGCAGCAACATAGCTGTAGAAGATTGCGGGCCGATCCGGACGTTCGCCAAAAAACGGCCGAGGTTGGCCCCCCACGTCAATTGACTTGCCCGTGGGCACTCGCCTTGGTTGGAGGTAGTTGATGTCGCAAATCTTGACGTGTGGGTACTTCACGGCACGTTCCCGTCGTGATGCGCTCGTTCGCTTGTAACCGTTGAGACCATCCCACGGACGATAGAATGTGTCGCGGACCAATTCGTCACCCGCATTTTGCAAATGCAAGCGAGCCTCCGTACCCCACATGAAGCTGGTGGCATTGCTTTCCGAGACATCGTAATCGATCCAGTCGTAGTAGGCCTCGGGCAGTCGGTAAGCCTGATTGCCGAAGATTTTCTTCGCCCCAATCGCCATTCTAAGTTCTCGAAGGAAGAGAACGCCGCAGTCGTCATACGTCTTATCGGGGTGTTTATCGGTCCAGCGTTTCTTGACTTCATCCGGCAATGCCCAGCTCCCTATGTAATCGAAGAAGACCCCATCATAGCGAGACTCTTCCAGGTCGCTTTTTATGGACGCGACAAAGAAACGGCGAAACTCCGGTTCGGCGTAATCAAAAAAGTACGCCGGATGAACTGCGCCTGCGCCTTGCATGGGGGTGGCCGGATTGACTAGCCATTCGGGGCGTCCGTGGATTTCGCGCAGCAGGCCGATCATCTTCGGAAAGAGGCGGTAATAGGGGTCTTGGTCCGCCGACCCTTCACGCACAAGCTCCTTTTCGTAATAACCGTTGAACCACCGATAGATAAAAAACTCGCACCCGGCCTGATGTAATTCGTCCAAGTTTGTTCCCTCGAAATTCTTGTAGCCGTTGGTCAGGCAGATACGAAAACGCTTGAGATACGCAACCCCTGCGTTCCGGTCCTTGGACGCTTCCTCGCTTGCCGGTGGATCAATGAGACCGCTATTGAAGAAGATGAATTCCCCCTTTTCCGCTGCCGGGATGTTGGCCGGATAGAACGAAACGTCACCCCAAGCACCGAGTGCGCTGCTCCAGACCGCCAACACCAGCCAAGTGAATGGGGCTGATTTCATAGCGATGCTCTCCTTCGAATTGCAGTTTTCTTGGATATTCATATAATGCGATTAGCGTTCACTCCGGGGAAAATCAAGACAATCAGAGATTATACCGGCTGACTACGAATACTCAAGTCGATGTATTTTATCCATTTACTTATTTTACGCAGCTAATTTGTCAGTCAAATAGGGGTCGTTTCGCATGCTGCGACGGACCCGAGGCCCAATTTGTCAAGAGTGTTACCCTTGTTTCGCGCGGCGGCGTTTGGCGGCGCCGGACTCCCGTGCTCGGGAGCGCCATGTCCGGCAGCGCCCGGTACCGAGAATGAAATCGCCCTCCAAAGCATCGGCGAATGCGCGGGAGTGCAACACCGTGGGCGAAGAAGTAAGCGGAGTCGCGAGCGGAGACCCCACGCCGCGCGGGACCGGCGTGTGAAGGGTCACATGTCTTGATTCGATACGTTTCAATCGGTCGTATGTTAAACTTGCAGCGGGAATTTGACTGAGGGCACGCGGATGGCCACGCCCAATCTGAAACGGCGGTTGTCGCCGATGGACGCCTTCTTCCTGTATTTGGAGCGGGAAGAGGAGCCCATGAACGTCGGGTTCGTGGCGCAGTTCGAGGGGAAGATCTCGCCCAAGCAATTCCGCTCGCACATCGAATCGCGGCTCCATCTAATTCCACGCTACCTCCAACGCGTAGTTCCAGCGCCGCTCAATGTCGGCCTGCCGACCTGGGAATTCGATCCCGGCTTCGATATCGGCAACCACATTCACTACATCAAATGCGACCCGCCAGGCGACGATGATGCGTTGCGCCGCACCTCCGAGCGACTGTTCCGCGGCACGCTCGACCGCGGCAAGCCGCTGTGGGAGATTTACGTCATCCACGGGATGAAGGGCAACCGCACGGGGATGGTGACGAAAATCCACCATTGCATGGTGGACGGAATTGCGGGCGTCGCGCTGATGTACGTCATCTTCGACGCGTGGCCGAAGCCCGAAAAGGTTAAAAAGCAGAAGTACAATCCCGCGCCGATTCCCAATCAGGCGCAGTTGTTGTACGACGCGTTGTGGGACAACGCGATCGATGCGCTGGACCATTGGGCGCGGTTCCAAAAAGGACTCGCGGACTACGCGCGCGGCTTTACGTCGTCGCAAACGCTGGACGCGGTGAAGGAATTCGCCGCGTCGATGCGGGACTTCTTGTCGCCGGCAAAGCGGATGCCGTTCAACAAGGCGTTTTCCGGCGAGCGCAAATTCGCGTTCGCGGACTTTTCGTTCGCGGAGGCACGGGCGATTCGCGCGGCGTGCGGCGGCACATTGAACGACGTCGCGCTCACGGTATTGAGCGGCGCGTGCCAGCGCTACGCGTTGATGCACGGGGAGAAACTGCGCAAGCGTTACCTGCGCGTGCTGGTGCCGGTGAATATCCGCACCGAAGACGAGCGCGGGGCGATGGGCAACCGGATATCGTTTCTGCCGGTCGAGATTCCCCTCGAAGTGAAGGACCACATCGAGCGCCTGCGCATCATCAACGAAACGACGCAGGAACTGAAGCAGTCTCGCGTGAGCGAGGCCGTGGGGCTGATGTTCAATGCGTTGCAGGGCGCGCCGGCGCCGTTGCAGGCCTTGGCACTCGGCAGCGCCGCACGGCCCACGGTGCAGCAGGCGTTGGGGATGGTCTGGCAGGTGCCGCCGATGCACCTAATCTGCACGAACGTGCCGGGACCGCAGATTCCCCTGTATTCGGTGGGCAAACGGTTGTTGAACTACTACGGACTGCTGCCGATCGCGCTCGAGATGGGAATCAGTTGCGGGATCACCAGCTACGATCAGCGGCTGTTTATTTCCTTCATCGCGGACGGCAATGCGGCGCCGGACGTCGACAAGCTGATGGACTTCATGCGCGAGTGCTTCATCGAACTGCGCGCTGCCGCGGAAGTGAAGGAGCGGCACGTCGTCGAGCTGGCGCACGCCATCCGCGCGCAGGAGGCGGAAATGGCGCGGGGCAACGGCCACGACAATGGCAACGGCGCGGTGAAGCGGCGCGTTCGGAAACCCAAAGCGGACACGCCCAAAGCGATTGCGGTCGCCCCAGCCGACACGGCGGCGAGCGTCAACTGACCGCGGCGCCGCCGCGCGCCCGCTATGTCTCCCTGCCCGCAGACTCCGCTTCGAGGCGCGCGAAGTATTTCGACAAGAGGTCGAAGCTCTTATCGACGGTCTTCGAAAAATCCTTCAGCGAGTGGCGCAACGTGCGCTGCCATTCCTCGACGAGTTTCTGGCCTTCCTTGGGCATCCACTTCGCGCTGGCGACGGCATGGCGAATCGCCTTCTCCGATTGGTCGTTCAGCGAGGTTAGAAGCAATGCCGCGTTCCCGAACGTCGCCCGCTCGAATTCAACCAGGTTGCCGGCGAACTTCGCGGCGCGCGCCGCGGTCGGTTCCATTGGTACGCGCGGCGCCTCCCGCTTCGTTCGCGAAGCGCTGGTCTTCCGCGCAGTCCTGGGCCTCGTTCGCGCAGCACGCTTCTGTCGCGGCGATCCTTCCGGATTCACACTCGCCATCTGCTGTGATTCTTTCTCTTCAACCACTAGCGTCGTCCTCCTCCGCCGGGACCGTCCCGTCTCGATGACCCTCTCATGCGGGAACGTGGCGCGGCTGACTCGCGTTCCGCATCGGGCGCCTGCCCGACTTGTTCCACGGCTGCCAGCGTTTCGGGGGCGGTCGAATCGTATATCGCTACGGCCAGCGCCGCGCCGACCTTGCGGTGACCATCCGGAGACAAGTGGATGCCGTCGACGAAGTCACTGTCGTGAAAGATAACGTCGCGCGAAAGATCGACGAAAGGCACGTTCGCTGCCCGGAAATCGGATACGTGATCGCGCATCGCCTCATACCGAATTCGGCTCATATTGGATGGGAGCAACGCTACCAGCGTTCGTGTTGTACCGCGCAACGCCTCCGCAAACTCGACAATGGCCGTCACGTTCGCCCGTTCCGGCGATCCATAGTACTCGTCAATTCGCCACTGCTGGCGTGGTGGTCGAAGCCAATCCAGGTCGAACCGCCGCGCCGCCGCGATACGCGCAATCTGTACGCTCTCCACGAAAGCCGACGACGGCGGCTGCTCGGGGAATCCGACGTCTTCGCTCGTGAGTTGGGCGACGGGCGGGCGTTCAAAGTCTCGCGGTATGACGCAAAATACGACCAAGTCGGGATTGAGTCCGGTGAGATAGCGCTCGTACAAGCGCGCCATCTGCGTCGTGGAATAGCCGTTTACACCGGCGTTGATTACCTCGGTATTGCCAAGCTTTCGTTCCGCGATTGACGTGAATAGTTCGTCTTGTCGGACGTAGATGCCGCCCCACGTGACCGAGTCACCGAGGCAAACCACGCGCTGTTTCGCGGGGTCGCGTGTGTCGAGCGGCCGCGCGTCGCGCACACCGAAAGAATTAATGACGATTGGGTTGCCGATAAAGGATGACTTCTGGTTGGGCTTGATCCGGTAGCCGAGATCGGGGTTGCGCTCGTATAGGACAGGGTTCGCTACGCCCAGAATCCGGAGTATCAACTCGAGAATCGCGAAACTCAGCGCAATTACGATTAGGCCGTTGCGTACCGCCGTGAATACCGCGCGCGCTTTCTCCGTGGGGTGCGCGGCCGCCCGCTCGGCGCCGGCCGGCGGTGATTCGGGCTCCGCGCGCACGGTGCTCATGGCGCGTTTCGCCAGTAACCCAAAAGGTCGTCGAGCACCCGCTCGAACGGCAGTTCCGGAGTCCACCCTGTTTGGGCCTTGAGCTTCTCGTACGAACCTGAGATTTCCGGTACATCCACGGGCCGCATACGGGTCGCATCCTGTTTCACTTCGATGGGCACGGTCGCGCGCGCGAGCAAGGTCTCGAGCGCGGCGCGAATCGTGCGCCCTATGCCTGAGCACACATTGTACACCTCTCCCGGCCTTCCCGTGAGCGCCGCGAGTTCGTAGGCGCGAATTACGTCGTCGACGTGCAGGAAGTCACGCGCGGCATCGATATTGCCGACGTGCAGCACCGGCGGCTGTTCGCCGCGTTCGATTCGCGCGACCTGCCGCGCGAAGTTGGACAGCACGAAGTGATCGGACTGCCCCGCGCCGGAATGGTTGAACGGACGCATGCGCACGACGTTTGCCCTGTTCGCCCGGTAGGCATATTCGCAATAGAAATCGGCCGCGGCCTTGGAAATCGCGTACGGCTCGCGGGGAACGAGCGGATGGTCTTCCGTGACGGGGACGGACCGGGGCGCGCCGTATACCGCGGCGCTTCCGACGAAGACGAAGCGGGCGCGCGGATGAATCACGCGCGTGCATTCCAGCAGGTTAATCGTGCCCTGCACGTTCACCTGCATCGTCGCCCCGGGATCGGCGGAGGACGACGGGACGAACGTGACTGCCGCAAGGTGGAATACGTGACTCAGCCCATCGGTGCGCGAGATGAGCTTGCGCACCTGTGCCATGTCGGTTATCTCGCACGCGAACCGGTTGGGGCCTTCGGGCTGCCCGGGCATTACCGCTTCCCGGACGTGCCACTCTCGGCCGCGAAGGTATTTCGCGAGGATACCCCCCACGAACCCGTTCGCGCCGGTTATGAGAGCTACGCGCGGCATCGTCGACTAAACCGCAGCGCGCCCGATGCTGAAATACCGGAAGCCATTTTGAGCGAGAACCTTCGTCGTGTAAAGATTGCGTCCGTCAAAAATGACGCGCTCGCGCATGAGTTTCGCCATGCGTTCGTAATCGGGCCGGCGGAATTCGTTCCACTCGGTGCAGATGACAAGGCCGTCGGCGCCTTCGAGCGCCGCATAGCTCTTCTGGGCGATTTCGATCCGGTCGCCGTAGTGGCGCCGCAACGACTGGTCCGCAACCGGATCGTGGACGACGACCTTCGCGCCTGCGGCCAGCAGCGCATCGATAACGCGCAGCGCGGGGCCGCCGCGAAGATCGTCGGTTTTCGGTTTGAAGCTTGCTCCCCAGATGGCGATGTGCTTCTTCGCGATGTCGGCGCCGTAGTAATCGAGGATTCGCTTTACGAACGCATCTTGCTGCGATTCGTTCACGGCGTGCACCGCATCCAGGAGCGGGCTTGGAATACCGCGGTTTGCGGCGAGGTGCGCGCAGGCCTGTACGTCCTTGGGAAGGCAGGAACCGCCAAAGCCCACGCCCGGAAACAAGTAGGACGGGCCGACGCGCGAGTCGGCGGCGAGGCCCTCGCGCACTTCCGCGATGTCCGCGCCGTACGCTTCGCACAGGCGCGCAAACTCGTTCATGAAGGAAATGCGTGTCGCGAGCATCGTGTTGACCGCGTACTTCGCCATCTCCGCGCTGCGGATGCTCATCGTCAGCAACGGCTTTCCCGTGCGAAGGAACGGCGCATAGAGCTCGCGCATGATTTCCGCGACGCGCACGTCCTCGCATCCGACGATGATGCGGTCCGGGCGCATGAAGTCGTCGACCGCCGCGCCCTGACGCAGGAACTCGGGGTTGACGACCACGTCATACGGGTGTTCCGTGAGGCTTTTGAGCGCGAAGCGAATTGCCTCCGTCGTTCCGACCGGACAGGTGCTCTTGTTGACGATGATGCGGTAGCCCGTCATGGCTTTGCCGACGCTTTGCACCGCGGCGAACACCGCGGACGTGTCCGCTTCGCCAGCGTCGCCGGCGGGTGTTCCGACGCAGATGAACACCAGCAAGACATCGCTGACGGCCGCCGCTGCGTCGGTCGTAAACTTGAGGCGTTCCTCCTCGACGTTTCGCGCGACGAGCTCTTCGAGGCCGGGTTCGTAGAACGGGAGCTTGTTCGCGTTGAGGCCGTCGATGAGTTCGCGATTGGTGTCAACGCAGGTGACATAGTGGCCGGTTTCGGCGAGGCCCGTGCCGACGACAAGACCGACATGTCCGGTACCAATTACTGCAATACGCAAAGGACGATTTCTCCAGTGATCTTCTGATGCGTCAGGGCGATGTTACGGGCCCGTGTATCCCAATGCTTTTAGGGCTTCCTCCTGCTCTGCGCTTATTGCATACTCCGGCTTCTGGGCGTTCTCCGCGGCGTATTTCCGCATGGCCTCGAGCGTTTCGCCAAGCTTCTGTTCCTCGGCGTCGCCGGAACCGGCGAGGTTCTTCTGCTCGCCGGGATCGTTTGCCACGTTATACAGTTCGACCGGCGGAAACTTGCGCTTATTCTCGTTGGAATGAATGAGCTTGTACAGCGGGGTGCGGAGGGCGCGCAGTTCGATGCCCTCGAAATTGAGGTGCGAATAGATGTAACCGCCGGAGACATCCCGGAAGTCCGCCGAGATTTCTTTCGCAAACAGCGGCTCGCCCTGCATCTTCGCGTCAGCAATCCGCTTTGGATCGGCGTTTGCCATTTGAAGGATTGTCGGGCCTACGTCAACGTGGCGTGCCAGAAACTTGGATTCCGCGCCGGCCAACTGGTTTTTCGGCAGTTTAAACATCAACGGCACGCCAATTTGTTCGTCGTATAGGCTCAGGCCATGCCACCAGCCGCCGTGTTCATGGAATTCCTCGCCGTGATCTGCGGTGAACACGATGAGCGAATCGTCGTAGAGGCCGCGCTGCTTGAGTCCCTCGATCAGATCGCCAATGTATTTGTCACAGTATTCGATCTCGCCGATGTATGCGCTTTGCAGTTTCTCCTTCCACTCGACCGGATCGATGTCGGTGCCCATGCGGACGCGCGCATAGCCGACACCCGGCTGCGTACGGTCCATGTATGGGTCGTGCGGGTCCATGTAATGCAGGAAGAGGAAAAACGGCGCGTCTTTCGGGCGCTGCTCCCCGTCCAGCCACTCGGTGGCGGTCTTGGTGACCACCTCCGCCGGTTGATAAAAGTCCCTGATGTTAATCTTGCCGCCGGTCAGCTTGCCGACGACTTTCGACCAGACCTGGCGGACGACTTTGTACAGGACCATCTTCTCCGCAGACTGGTTCGCAAACAGGACGTAGCGCGGCCGGAGGTAGTCGTACTCGACGTATCCCTGCCCGTAGTTGTACGTGTCGGCGATATTGGGGTTGTTGCAGTACCCCTGCGTGTAGTAGCCGACGTCGCGCAGGACCTCCGGGAACGTTACGGTCTCGTCGGAAAGCATCGCGCTTTTCTCGTACGCGCCGTGTGTTTCCGGATACTTGCCTGAAAAAATGGTCGCGAACGACGCCTTTGTCCACGACGACTGCGCGTAGCAATCGGTGAAGAGTACGGAGTCCTTCCGCAGGGCGTCAATCGCGGGCGTGATTGCGCGGGCCGATGCGTCGTACGCCTTGAGATAATCCGCGCGCAGCGTGTCCACCGCGATGAATATAATGTTTGGACCGTTCGCACCGGCGACGGGGGCGAAGTCCGTCGCCTTCGCGTCAGTCTTGTTGATGCTCGCTACGGCAAGGCCGAGGAACAAGAAGGCCGCATATCCGGCGGCGGTGGCGCTGATTGCAGTGCGCCTGCTCGATTTCGTGAAGGCCACTACCAGAAAACCAACGATGCAGAAGCCAATACCTAGCGCGAGCGCCGCGCCGCCCAGCATCGCCAGCTGCTTCGCCGAGAGCATATGTTCCGCGTTGACATCTTGAAAGAAGCGGAACCCACCGACGATAAGAGTTGCCGCAGCAACACTGCCGCCGAGGCAAAGACCGAAGACGGACTGTGACTTCAGGAACCGATCCAGCACGAGTGCAATAAACGTCAATCCTGCGGCAATGCCGAGTCCGACGCCGATGAAGCACATGCCGTAGACGAGCGGGCCCCACCAATAGGCAACGGCTTCCTTCAGGTTTGCGGCGTTGCTGATGAGCCAGCCCGCTTCGGCAAATCCCGCGAGGCAACCCGCGAACACGCCGCCCGCAATTCCGGCCAATACATAGTTCGCCAGCTTGTTCCGATAGCCGGATATTTCGTCGTGCGAGAGTTCGAGAAGCGTCTCCTCACCGGCGGCGCTCAGGCGCAGTTCCGCCAGTTTGGCCTGGACCTGCGCGGCCGTCGGGCGCGAACGGAATGCGAGAATCGGCAATCCGATCAGGTACGGCGTCACGTCGCCCACCCACCAGCCGAGGTGAAAGAAGGTCAACGCCGCTGCGGCGCCGGATTGTCCGCCAAGCAGGGCGACACCGACAATCTCGCGCGCGCCGAGTCCCCCCACCGTCGGCGCCAACACCGTCGAGTAGATGACCAGGGGGCTTGCGAACAACACGTCGAAGATGCTGGTGTGCTCGGTCCGAATCGCCATCATCGTGCAGAAGTACATAAGCGCGGTAGCCGCGTGGACGATGAAGCCGAAGAATACCGCCAGCAAGAGGTCAGAGCGTTTGCCGCTGTATGCCGTGATGGACGCGCCAAGCTTGTTGACCTTGGTTCGAATGAATCCGGGAGTGGGAAGGGCCATCACGACAATTTGGATCACGCGCGGGTTGAGCAGCGTAATGAAGGACACGGCAACGAACCCGCCGAGCACGATCAAAGTGGCGGCAAGCATCGGAATGCTGAAGCTGAGTAACTTGAAGCCCATTGGAAAAGTAACGAACACGAGAAATGTAAGCGCGATGAAGCCGATGAGTTTTTCGATTGCGATCACCGTCGTGCACTTGATGACTTCGCCGGTGTAAAGCGCGGAGTCGTAAAGCCGGTAGCCGTCGAGACCGATCGTGCCGGGCAGGAAGATTCCGAACGTTCGGCCGATAAACCAGCTTCCGACCATGTACCAGAAGGGAATGTGAAGGCCCTGACCACGCAATAAGATTCGCCAGCGCAGCACGCCGCAGAGCATGCCCGTCACGCGGACGAGTACGGCGGCAGTCAGCCAAAAAGCAAGGCTCGGCGCGCCTGCATCGCGGACCTCCGCGAGCATGTCGCCGGGTGTTACGCGTTGGAACTTGTCGGCGGGCAACCCGAACCAATCGGGGAAGAAAAGCAGTGCAAATAATCCGGCCGCGATCGATGCCTTGACGACGAATAGAACTAACTTCTTGGCCATGTGCGAGATAACGCCCCTTACTATCGTAATGGTCAGCAAGTCACCCGGTGGAACAAGCCGGATTCTAACACGCTGGGAATAAACGGGCAAACGAATGAGCGCGCCTTTTCCGTATCGGCGTGGAGTTGCGAGGGGGGCGACGCATCGTTAGAGTACCCGAATTCATCCGCGGACTTGAGAAGGAATCGTGATGTCTGTCCAGATGCTCTTTGTCATTAGCTCTCCCCGCTCAGGCAGCACCATGCTCGAGCGGATGCTCGAATCGCACTCCATGATCAAAGGCGGACCGGAACCGCATCTCTTGACGCCGCTTGCGCACCTCGGCGTGTGGGGGAAGGTGGACAAGGCGCCGTACGATCACGTGCTCGCCGCGGAATCGCAAAAACTCTTTGTCGACGGGCTGCCGAACAAGGAACAGGATTACTGGGACGCGTGCCGCGCGTACTGTGACGTGTTGTACGGACGGTTCATGGAGGGCAGCGGGAAGTCCGTCTGCCTTGACAAGACTCCCGCGTACGGGTTGATCCTGCCGTTCATGATGAAGGTGTTTCCCGACGCGAAATACGTGGCCTTGACTCGGCACCCGCTGGCTACGTTTTCGTCCTACGCGAATTCGTTCTTTGACGGGGACTACCAGGCCGCGCAGAACTACAATCCTATCCTGAATCGATACGTTCCAGCGATGGCCTCGTTCCTGCGGCAGACACAGGTGCCGTTTATTCATGTCCGGTACGAAGACTTGGTGAAGGACCCCGAAGTGTGGATGGAAAGAATCTATGCGCACATTGGCGTGCCGTTCGAGAAAGAAACGATTGACTATGGAGAACGCGGCAACGCGGAGCGTAGCAATCAAGGACTTGGCGACCCGATTGGCGTCAAACAGCATTCGCGTCCGACCACCACGTCGGTCAAGAAGTGGGTCGAAGACCTCGCCACAGACCCCGCCAAGGAAAAGCTGATGCGCGACGTCATCGCGCAGTTGGATCCCGAAGACATCAAGACCTGCGGGTATCCGCCGGAATCGATCTGGAAACCGCTCGACGAATTCGGCGGCAAACCGGTCCAGCGCAAGAAGGCCCCACTGGACCGCTATCGGTTGCAGCGCAAGATGATCGTGAAGCTGCGCGCGCAGGCGCAAAAGGGCGGCATGTTTCGAAAGGCGCTCAAAAAGATACAGTTGGTATGCGACGTGCTGCTCAGAGAATGATTGCGGCGACGGGACGCGAAGAAGGCGTCAGGCGTCGTACCTGAAGTTGTATTCCGCTTGATCCAACGTCGGCGCCGCGGCGTCCTTCGGAGAAATGGTCGTCGGGGCGATCGGCCATTCGATGGCGACAGCAGGATCGTTATACACGAGGGAACGTTCGGCGTCACGGTTCCAGGGACCGGTGCACTTGTAGAACAGGAGCGAGTCGTCCTCGAGCGCGATAAAGCCGTGGGCAAACCCCGCCGGAATCCACAAGGCCACGCCTGATCCGCCGCGCAGTTCCTGGCTGACCCACTTTCCAAACGTGGGCGAACCCTTCCTCAAATCGACCGCGACATCGAAGATTGCTCCCGCAAGCGCATACACAAGTTTGCCCTGCGCGTGCGGTTCGATCTGATAGTGCAGGCCGCGAAGTGTGCCCTTCGATGACTTGCTGAGGTTGTCTTGAACGAACGCCGAAGGCAACCCCGCCTCGGCAAACTTGTTTGCTACAAACAACTCGGTGAAGTATCCGCGTTCGTCTCCAAACACCGGGGATTCAACAATGACGACGCCGTCAATTGCGGTCGGAACTACCTTGACCGGCATGACACCTCCTACCATATCGCGTCGGACCTGAAGGCGGGAGTGTAAGAGATGCGGTGGGCGCGTGCAACTTGCCGGTGGATGCGTGTCACGGGCGCTCAGCCGTCCACGAACGAATTCGGCCTTCCGGCGAATGTTGCGCCGGTTTACGTGCTGGGGTACCCTACCCGTTTATCCATTGGGGATTTTTTGTGCGAAATTCGGCATTGAGAGAGGCGCGGCCGTGATTACAAACGCGGTCATTGCCGCAGGCGGTTTCGGCACGCGCATTCGGTCGGTGACGGGCGACTCGCTGCCGAAGGCGCTGCTGCCGGTCGCGGGCGAACCGATCGTGTTCCGGCAGTTGCGCTTACTGAAAAGGTACGGCGTCGAACACGTCGTGGTGCTCGCCGGCCATTTGGCGGACACGCTGCGCGCCTCGGTCGAACCGGAAGCGAAGCATCTTGGCCTCGCCCTCGAGTTTGTTGTCGAAGCGACGCCATTGGGGACCGGTGGCGGCCTTCATGCCTTGCGTGACTGTTTTGGCAAGGACCATTTTCTATTTCTTTGCGGCGACATCGCGCTGGATATGGACCTGGAACGGCTCGTCGATGAGCACATGGAATCGGCCGCGGCCGCGACAATCGTCGCGCATCCAAACGATCATCCGCACGATTCGGACTTGATTGCTACGGAAGAGGACGGGCGCGTGATTGCGATCATGCCGCGCGGCTTGCGTCCACCGGGTTTCTACCGCAATCTCGTGTTCGGTTCGGTGTACTGCCTGTCTCCGCGCGTGTTCGATTACGTACGCCCGAACGAAAAGCAGGACCTGAACAACGACATCTTCCCGCGCATGATTTGCGCGGGGGACCGCGTGTGCGCGTACAACACGCCCGAGTACCTGCGCGACGTGGGGACGGCCGAACGCCTTACGATGGTCGAGAAGGACATCGCCAGCGGCTACATGGAATCGCTGCATTACTCGCGAAAACGCCCCGCGGTCTTCTTCGATCGCGACGGCGTGCTCAATGTCGAACTGGGCGGCCGCGGCATTACGCATATCGACGAACTCGAACTGATACCCGGCGCGGCGGGCGCCGTGCGCGCGGTCAACAATGCGGGCATGCTGGCGGTCGTCATCACGAACCAGTCCCAGGTGGCGAAGGGCTTCATTACCCCGAAGTATCTGGAGCGGATTTTCGCCAAGTTGGAAACGCTGCTTGGAGAAGAGGGCGCGAAACTCGATCGGATTTATTACTGTCCGCACCATCCCGAACAGGGGTTCCCCGGCGAAGTGCCCGAACTCAAGATCGCGTGCGCATGCCGGAAGCCTAAGCCGGGGATGTTGCTGCGCGCCGCGCGAGAACTGCCGATCGATTTGCCAAACTCGTGCTTCATCGGCGATACGCAGCGCGACGTCGTCGCGGCACACCGCGCGGGGGTTGCGGCGTACGGCGTTCGGACCGGGAAAGCGTGCCGCGACTGCACGGGCGGCATTCAGCCCGTGCTGATGTTCAACGATGTGCGCGAGGCCGCGCTGTTCGCCGTGCGCAATCTGCCGGAAGCGGAGTTCTGTGTCGACGAGATAAACCAGCGCATGGGCGCGACGCAGCAGCGCCCGTTGACCGTGGCGATATGCGGCCCGCAGGCCGCGGGAAAGACCACGTTGGCGCACGGGATCGCGCGCGCGTTGCGTAAACGCGGCGTTCTTGTTAATCACATTTGCGCGGACGATCTGCGCCGCTATCACGGCGGCGAGGGCGCGGTCGTCGCTGACGTCGACGCGTACCAGGCGCTGTTCGAATCGTTCGCGCAGGGCGAACCGCACGCGACGACCGCAGACGGCCGGCCAGTCGAGGCGGACGCGGCGGTCAACGTATTCGAGGGGATATTCGCGTGCGTGCCGGAACTGCGGCCTAATATCGACTACGCAATTTACGTCGACGCGCACACCTTCGTACTGGAAGACCGTCTCGCGATGATCGGCCATTGGATGGGCATGCGGCTGAACGACGTCGAAGACCTCCTGAACAAGGCCCGGGCCGGCGAGTGGGCCGCTGCCCGGCAACAAATCGATTTCGCCGACGCAACCGTGCGTATCTCGCAATTGGTTTCGGCGATTGAATAGTGACCGTGTGTCGGCCAGACCGGATCGACCCACATAACTGTCGAGTTGAAGGAAAATGAACATGACGCATACGCAATACGTTTCGGATTATCTCGCGGGCTTGGTCAACGTATTGGAGAACCTAGACCGCGGCCAGATCGCCAATTTCATCGGACTGCTCGATCGCGCGCGCGACGAGGGCCGGCAGATATTTATCTTCGGCAACGGCGGGTCGGGCGCGAATGCCTCGCACATCACCGGCGACTTGGTAAAGGGCGCGAGCTACAAGCGCGAGAAGCGTTTCAAAATGATGTGCCTCAACGACAACGACGCGGCGGTCCTTGCGTACGCCAACGACGTGGGCTACGACGATGTGTTCGTCGAGCAGTTAAAAAACTTCTTGAATCCGGGCGACGTCGTCATCGGAATCTCCGGCAGCGGCAATTCGATTAATATTCTGCGCGCGATGGAATACGCCAACGGACGCGGCGCGGAGACCGTCGGTTTCTGCGGCTATCCGGGCGGAAAGCTCGAGTCAGCGGCCAAGCATGTCGTCCACGCGAACATCCACGACATGCAGTTTGCCGAAGACGTCCACCTCATCGTGGGCCACATTGCGATGAAAGCGCTCGGCGGCGCCTGCTACTAGTAGTCGGCGCCAGACCCCGGCTGCGCTAGACCGCGACCAGCACTACGCCTCCGGTTTCCGCCCTGCCGATTCGTGCTTTGCTTCATACCGCTGCCGTCCGCCGGTTATCAGGCGCGCGGCGCGGTTCCACGTAAGGTAACACCACGCCCACTGCATGAACACGAGGACACGATTCTGGAATTGGACAAGGTGCATCAGGTGTACAAACAGCCACATGAGCCACGCGACAATTCCCGACAGGTGAAACTTGCCAAACGTCGCGACCGCGGCGCCACGCCCTATCGTCGCCATACTGCCAAGGTCCCGGTAGTGAAACGGTTCCGTGTTCTGGCCGGCAAGTCGCCGCTCGATCATCTTCGCGGCGTGGCGTCCCTGCTGCACGGCGACTTGTGCGACGCCGGGCAGCGGCCTTCCGTTTTGGTGCGAGTAACACGCCATGTCCCCAATGACGTAGATGTTTGGATGCCCTTTTATCGATAGGTCTGGCTCGACGACGATGCGTCCGGCGCGGTCGGTTTCCGCGCCCGTCGCGTCCGCAAGTGAGCGGGCGAGTTTCGTCGCGCCAACCCCGGCTGCCCAGAGAACGGTCATCGTCTTGATGGTTCTGACCGCGTCCCCCTGCTGCACCTCGACCTCCTCGCGGGTGATCGCGGTCACCTTCGTTCCGGTCATCACTTTCACGCCCAAATGTTCCAGCGCGAGTTGCGCCTCGCGAGACAAGTCCGGCGGGAACGGCGGAAGCACGCGGTCAGCATGCTCAATCAGGATCACTTCCGCGTCCGCTGGGCTAACGCGGCGAAAATCGTGTGACAGTGTGTACATGGCGATTTCTTTGATTGCGCCCGCCATCTCCACGCCCGTGGGCCCCGCGCCAACGATAACGAACGTGAGAAGCCGCTTTATCAGTTCCGGGTCCGACTCGCGCTCCGCCAACTCAAACGCGAGCAGAATCCGCCGCCGGATTTCGGTCGCCTCTTCGATGGTCTTCAATCCCGGCGCAAGACGCTCCCATGCGTCGTTTCCAAAATACGAGTGGCCTACACCCGCCGCGACGATGAGGCTGTCGTACGAAAGGCTCCCTTCGCGGTAGATCAACTTCCCGTTGGCGACGTCGAAATCCTCGGCTTCGATCAACAGAACGTTCAGGTTTCGCTGCCGCTTAAGGATTGATCGTAGTGGCGTCGCGATGTTGGCGGGCGACAGCGCCCCTGTCGCCACTTGGTAGAGCAGCGGTTGGAACAGATGAAAGTTGCGCTTATCCACCAGCGTCACCTTCACCGGCGACCATCGCAGGCAACGGGCAGCGTGCAATCCGCCGAAGCCTCCGCCGACAATCACAACGTGATGTGGGGCTAACAACCGTGTGTTCCTCCGTCCGCGTTAACGTGGGTTCCGCCGAATTGTGCACCGAACCGCTCTCAAAGTTCACCCACGTACTGTCAAGCGTGACGAGAATGCGGCCAAAGCGTAGAATTCACCGGACGACGAACTGAGGGAGACCACCATGCGCACCATCGCGATTGCGGTATTGTCTATCGCCGCGGCGTCCACGGCGGGCGCGGGCACCTACTACGTGCCGTTCGATTTGCCCGACCAGGTGTTGCCGTTCGACGTGTTCGGCAATCCCCCGGCAACGGTCCTTGCACCGGCGGGGGTATACCAGGGGACATCCGACGATACCGTCATGGAAATCGCCGGCGGAAACCTCGTCGCGAGCGACCCGACGGGCGGCAACGTGGGGGAGTACAGCGCGTTGGCCTTGGTCGCCGGGCCGCCGGACAACCAGTTCACCGGCGGCGCCATTGTGCGCGCTACAATCCTGGGCGCAACGTTGGAGGCCGTGCGCGACGGTCTCCTGCCGGGCGTCGCGGTTGGCATCACGCTCGTGGATACCGCAGACAATACATATTTCCTCGCCGCGATCAATCGGACGACCGCGGGTACTGACTACTTCGACAACGCCGTTCTTGGCGGGCTGGTGAACGAAAACCTCCTAACGCCGGGTACCGGGTATTTTGCCGTATGGCAGGCGGGCCCGGGCGTGACATCCGCCGTCGTTGCGGTCACGCCGATTTCCGCTGGCGCGCTGCCCGATACCGAACTCCGCGTCGATTTCGATGCGTCCGCGGTGGCGGACTTCGCGGTGAATGGCATCGCACTCCAGTCCGGGCACGCCCTCGATGCCCAGCCCGATCGGGCCGGAATTGTGGTCATGTCATGGGGAAGGCCCACCGGAAACCCGTCGTATTCCGGCGTTACGTTTGGCAGCTTGCGCGCCGACGGCGATGAAGTTCCAGATGGTGGCGATCCGGTGCCCGTGCCGGCTTCACGCGCCGGATTCGTTGTTGCCATGGCGGCTGCCATTGCGTGTGCCGGACTGGTGCGAATGAAAAGATCACATACGCGTTCTTCTATTTAGCCCCCGGAAACTAGCATTCTGCGAAAATTGACCCTTGACATTAAGTGCTATAATCACCATAGAATCACGTTAGACGGCGGTTAGATCGGGGTCTCGGGGTTAGACGCCGTCCCGGGCAGGAGTCATGCCGCAGAAGAAGCAGTTGCTCGTCAAAGACCATGTCCCGATGCATTTACCCATCTGGCGGGAATCGCTGATGGGGGTGGATTACGTTCGACTGAAGTCGTCTCTTGTGTACTATGGAATTGGTACTCCAAAGGGAGACGGTTCCGCGGTCGTCATGGTCCCCGGTTTCCTCGCGATTGACGTCTATCTCATCGAACTGTACGCGTGGCTGTGGAGATTGGGTTACAAGCCCTACATGTCCCACATCGGTCAGAATGCCGAATGCCCCAACATTCTCATCGACCACCTGATGGAAACCGTCGATCGGGCGTACCTGAAAACCGGGAAGCGCGTCCACCTCATCGGACACAGCCTCGGCGGGGTCCTGTCGCGCAGCGCGGCCGTCCTCCATCCCGATCGGATAGCGACGGTGATCACATTGGGTTCGCCGATTCGCGGCGTACGTGTGCATCCATGGGTGCTCGGCTCGGCGGAACGGGTGAGGCAGAAGATCTACAACCGCCGCCACCTATTTCCGCCGCACAAGCCCCACGACCACCAGTGCTACACGTCCCGATGCATGTGCGGGTTCTCCTGTACGTGGCGCGAAGGTTTCCCCGATACCGTCCGCCAAGCCGCCGTGTATACCAGGACCGACGGCATCGTCGACTGGAAGGTCTGCATCAACGACGATCCGAAGACCAACTTCGAGGTCTGCGGCACGCATTGCGGCCTCGCGTGGAACCCCGAGGTCTACCGGATCATCGCCGAACAACTGGCCCTCCCACCCCTCCGCAAACGCAAAGCCCGCACCAACGGCGCTCGGCGCTCGCGCAAACCGTTGGCGAAAACCGCCTGACTCGACCTCTCATTCGGCCCCGCCTTGGCGAAACGGATAATCGCAAGCTAACCGGTGCGCCACCGTAGCATTGTTGCTAAATATAGGCAGCGGATGTACGATTAGGTTCGGCATTCGCAAGGTTGTCCGGCGACATTGGGCTGGTCGTTCTGTGCACAGTTCCGGAAATTGCACGGGGGAGGTGGGCCTGTATGCCGTATCGCGCCATATCCGTCCAGGCCGTGAGACTCGCGTTTTGGTCATTACTCGTTCTCGCCCCAGCCCTGTCCGCGCAGGAGAAATACGCGGATTCCCCGGACGGCGTTTGGCTGGATTTGTCCCACGCCGACATTCAAAGCATTCCCGACAAATCCGATGACCTAAAGACGATTGTGCGGCCCACAGCTTACCGCGACGTTTGGTTGGACGAAGAGGCTTTGGCCGGCGCGCTGAGCGCAGCGCCGCTCGAAGTCATAGGAGACCACAACTTCGCGGCGAAAAGCGGCGCAACACTTTGGCTCCCGATGCCCGATGGCAGCAACGTCGAATTCGCTGTGGTCGAGTCGCCAATTATGGAGCCGGAATTGGCGGAGGAATACCCCGACATCAAAACGTACTCCGGCAGATCGTTGGACGGCAGAGACCTATTCGTCCGTCTTGACCGCACGCCGAAAGGGTTTCACGCAATCGTGTTGGGGACAAGCCCGGTTTACATCGACCCCTACCGGCAGGAAGGCGTTTACGTTACGTATTATGCAAGCGATTATCCCGCAGATGAAAACGCACTCGCGTGCGCAGTCGAAGGCTCGGATGACGTCGACGAAGCGAAAGGCGGGGGCGGGCTGGCGCTTCACGGTGACACGCTGCGAAACTTCCGACTTGCGGTTGCGTGCACCGGCGAATATGCAAACTTTCACGGCGCGACGACCCCGGAAACCAAGGGCAGCGCCGTGGCCGCCATCGCAACGACCGTCAATCGCGTTAACGGTATTTACGAGAGCGAACTGGCGATCCGCTTAACGCTAATCGGACAGAACAGCCAACTGGTCTATATCGATCCGGCGACCGACCCGTTTACCGGCACGAGTTCGGACGCGCTGATCGCAGACTCCCAATCCGCCATCAACAGCACGATCGTATCGACGAATTATGACATCGGGCATACGCTAGCGACGACAGGCGGCGGGCTTGCCGAACTGGGATGCGTTTGCAACGACAACAAGAAGGCGATGGGCGTTACCGGTATTGACACGCCGATCGGCGATCCGTTTGATATAGATTACGTTGCGCACGAGATAGGCCACCAGTTCGGCGCCAACCACCCGTTCAACAGCAAGAAGGGGAAGTGCAAAGGGCAGCGCGTCGCGTCAAGGGCCTACGAACGCGGCTCCGGATCAACCATCATGTCCTACGCTGGCATTTGCCCGAAGCCCAGCGGCGGCGACAACATCGAGTTGCATTCCGATCCGTTCTTCCATTCCGAGAGTCTGCGCGAGATACAGGCATTCGTCGCCGCGAAGACGACGTGCCAAACCAGTTCTGCGACGGGAAACCTCGGGCCGATAGTCGATGCCGGCGCGGATTATTCGATCCCCAAGAAGACCGCATTTGTGCTTACTGCAACAGCGGACGATGCCGAAGGCGATCCCGTTTCGTACTCTTGGGAGGAGCGCGACCTGGGTCCGGTCCAGGCCATTACCGATCCAGACAACGGCAAGAGCCCGCTGTTCCGCTGCTTCCCACCCAAATTAGATCCGTGGCGGATGTTCCCTGAGTTGCTGCTCGTTCTGGGCGGAAACGCCAACTACAACGACTTCTATGAACTGCTCCCTTCGCAATCCCGCACGATGAAGTTTTGGGTGGTCGCACGAGACGGCCGCGGTGGTTTTGGAAGTGACGAGACCCAAATCCGAGTCGTATCTACCGCCGGGCCGTTCAAAGTTACGTATCCGAATACTCCTGTCGTCATAACAGGTGGCGCCAAGAAAAAGGTGAAATGGGATGTAGCCGGCACTAACCTCTCGCCGATCAGTACCGCCAACGTGCGTATACTTCTCTCGATCGACGGCGGCGTGACCTTTCCAACCGTCCTCAAAGGCTCCACACCCAACGACGGCTCGGAAAAGGTGAAGTTCCCGAAAACCGGCACGCTGACGGCGCGCGTGAAGGTCGAAGCGGTCAACAACATCTTCTTCGACATTTCGGACAGGGATTTCGGAATCGACGGCGGGTTCAGCATCATTGGTACCTGGAATGATAGCGGTTCAATCCAGACGGCGCCGTCTCGCTACACATTCCACGACGCCACGACATTGACGTGGTGCTTCAATCCGCCCGATTACACGAACTGTCCCTATGTCAACTACCCATACACGTTCGAGCAAGTGGACGATTCGGAGCACCCGTGGGCGTTAACCATTCCTTCCTCCGGGGTGTTTTATTTTGAAATCATCGACAATAACACGATGAACAAGTACATCCGTCTGGGGGTCTATCCTGACCATTTTGACGTGGCTGCGGGCACGCTTACGCGGCAACCATAGCTCAGTCAGGCGACTTCAGGCGAAATTCCTTGTCGCTCCTGTCTCGAATGTTGAAATTGTTCTTCGAGTAGATTCGAACAATATAGCCGTCGCCCTCGGAATAGTTTTCGGGTACGCGCCAACGGAATAATCCATCGTTGTCAGTTGATGCCTTCATCGTTGTTACGAAACTGCTGAAGCGAAACAGTTCTAACCGGACCTTTCCGCCGGTATTGCCGGTCGACTTCCATTCAATCGTTCCCTTCTTGCCGAGCTTCCACTTCTCGCCGCCGTTCGGGGTGGTCAGGGTGAGCGTTCCGGGATACGGCGGCCCGCTGATCGAGCGCCAGAGGTCGAGTTGGGCATTGCCTTCGGTGTGCCACAACACGGCCCAGTGTCCGTCCTCATCCGTTGCGATCGACGGCCCCCAGTCGTGTAGCGAATTGTTGTTGTCCGCGACAAGGCCCGCATCGGTGGGCGTCGTCCACGTCGCGCCATTATCGGACGACTCCGACTTGTACAGTTCGTAGTTGGCGGAGCCGGCTCGCTGCCAGACGACGACCCACCTACCGTTGCGGTCCGTAGCAATATTGGCGTTGACATCGTCATCGCTTTTCGGCGGAATCGTCGAAAGCAATTTCCTGTTGCTCCACGTCATGCCATCGTCGTCAGAATACGCCGAATAGACATCGTACCGCTGGCCATCGGCGTAGTATCCGTCCCATACGATAACCCAGTTGCCGTTGCCGTCGGCAGCGAGACGCGGCGTGTCTCGCACGCCGGTTTCCATAATGAGTTGGTCGTTCACAAGGGTCTGCGGGGACCATGTATCGCCATCATCCGTGGACCGAGAATACACGATATCCGGCGGGTCCTGACCGTCGGCGCCGGTTGAGACCCATGCGCAAATCCACGTGCCTTCACGGTCACTCGCAACGTACGCGGTATGGTTACTCGGTCCGGTGGAGTTGAGCTTCTGCTTGGTGGACCAATTCGCCCCGTCCGTGGAAACCGAGTATGCGATGGACAATGGTTGATCCACACCCATCGTTGGGGGATTTGACGGTTGATGCGTTTGCCAAACAATGATCCAATTGCCAGTACCGTCCGATGCGACGTGCGGATAGTCTACGTAAGGGTTAAAGGGGTCGAAAGACGTGTAGTCCAATTCTACCCTGTCCGACCAAGTTGCGCCATTGTCCGTGGAAATCGCCGTGAATATTCCGTAGTTCCCCATCGTGTTGTGGTCGCCTTTCCAGACGCAGACCCACTTACCGTCGCCGTCGGTGGCAATTTGCGGAACGGTGTCATCCCGCGTATCGCCGCTATTGCTATTCACGAACGTTGGATCGGACCACGTGTCCCCGTCGTCATCGGATCGTATTGCGGCGATGTCGTACTGAAACGAACCGCTCTGGTTCAGCCGCTCGTACACTGCTACCCAGTTCCCGGCTCGATCCGTCGCGACGCGGACATTTCTTTCAAAGAAGGTGTCGGGCAAAACCCCATCGATGCGTTCCGCGCCCTGAAAATCTACCGCCCAAAGTGGGCCCGCACAGAGAGCGCAGGAGACGGATATTGCGACGCACGTGAAGGGACGCATACATGGTTCTCCCATGGTAAGAGTACGACCCGTTCGCCGGAGCTTGCAGCGACGCCAGTCTAGCACGGATTCGCGGGACTGCCAACGGAATCCGGACGCGCGTGCCGCTTTCGGGATTTGGGCACTTCCTCCGTTGCGAACGGTGTTGCGGGTCCGGCTGGCGCTGGTCTGGGATTGGGTCCTAATCACGAGAACCTATGACCTGCTAAAGCGCACATAGACATCGGCTTATGGCGACGACCCGAGGGTGATGCAACCGATTGGGTAAGCAGTTACGTTGAAATGACCACGCCCATTTGGTAACCTATGGCGTTTGCGACGAATCCCAAAATGGCCGCGTGTGGCGCTGGTCGGCCCGCGGCCTGTTCAGGAGAGGTACCGTGAAAGAAGGCATACACCCGAACTACGTTGAGTCCAAAGTCACGTGCGCGTGCGGAAACACGTTTACGACGCGTTCCGTGAAGCCGGCGATCAACGTCGAAATCTGCTCTGCCTGTCACCCGTTCTTCACCGGCAAGCAGAAGTTTGTCGACAGCGAAGGCCGCGTGGACCGCTTCAACAGGAAGTACGGGAAGAAAAACTAAGCCCGTATGGAGCGCGTGATGTACGACAGGCTCCTCGCCCTGTGCGGGGAGCACGAGCGAATGTCGCGCGAGATGGCGACGCAGGAAGTCGCCACCGACCCCGAGCGTTACCGTTCACTCGCAAAAAAGGTAAAGTCGATCGAGGAAACGGTCCAGGAATTCCGCCGCTACCAGCGCATCGAGAAGCACCTTGCCGAGGCCGAGCAAATGCTCCGCGAAGAAACCGATCCCGAACTTCGCGCTATTGCGGAAGAAGAGCGTGACAGCACCACAACGCAGCTCCACGACCTGGAACAGGAACTGCGTATCCTCCTCATCCCCAAGGACCCCAACGACGAGAAAAACACGATTGTCGAAATTCGCGCGGGGACCGGTGGAGAAGAGGCGGGCCTGTTCGTCGCCGATCTCACGCGCATGTACACGCGCTATGCCGAACTAAAGAGCTGGAAGATGGAAGTGCTCGGCTCCAACCCGACCGGTCTCGGCGGGTACAAGGAAATCAGCTTCAAAATTTCCGGCGACAGCGTGTATAGCCAATTGAAGTACGAAGGCGGCGTGCACCGTGTGCAGCGCGTGCCGGCGACCGAAGCGCAGGGGCGCGTGCATACTTCGGCGGTGACGGTGGCGGTATTGCCCGAGGCGGACGAAGTGGACGTGCAGATCGATCCGACGGAACTCCACATCGACGTGTACCGTTCGTCCGGTGCGGGCGGTCAGCATGTAAATACCACCGACTCCGCCGTTCGCATCACGCATATTCCTACAGGGGTCGTCGTCGCCTGCCAGGACGAACGGTCGCAGCACAAAAATCGCGCCAAGGCAATGTCTATCCTGCGCGCGCGGCTCCTCGCGCACAAGCAGGAACAGGAAAACGCGAAGCGTTCCGCCGATCGCAAGAGCCAGGTGGGTAGCGGCGACCGCAGCGAACGTATCCGCACCTACAATTTCCCCGACAACCGGTGCAGCGACCACCGCATCAAACTGACGTTGCACTCGCTCGACCGCATCATGGAAGGCGAACTGCAGCCGGTCATTGACGCGCTCATCTCCGCGGACCGCACCGCGAAACTCTCCGAGTAATGGCCACTGTCCTGGACCGCATTCACGACGCGGTCCAATTGCTGGCGGAAGTCAGCGACACTCCTCGCGCAGATGCCGAATTCCTCATGGCGCACCTGTTGGGTGTGCCGCGTTCGCGCTTGCCGCTCCATTACGGCGAAGATGCCGACGTTCCCGAGTTTCAAATCTTCGTGGAACGCCGGCTGGCCTGCGAACCAATCCCGTACATCCTTGGCGAATGGGAGTTCTTCTCGATACCCATCAAGACGCGCGCGCCGGTGCTCGTGCCGCGGCCCGAGACGGAGCATCTGGTGGAAGTCGTGCTGGAGGAGTTGCGTGGCAAACGTTTGCGCAGTCGTACCGAGACCGCCCCGCAGGGTCCGGAGATCGGCGCGCCGCCGCGCATTCTGGAGTTATGCACGGGGACCGGTTGCGTGGCAGTCGCTATCGCGAAGACTTTCCCGGGCGCGCAAGTCGTAGCGACGGACATCTCCGACGACGCGCTCGCGCTCGCAAATGAAAATGCCGGGATGCACGGTCTGAAATCTCAAATCTCAAACTTGAAGGGTGACTTGTTCGATGCGCTCGGCGAAGGCATTGGTCCATTCAATGTGATTTGTGCGAATCCGCCATACGTGGAAGACGACGCGTTTCCGGGCCTTTCGGCAAGCATTCGATTGTACGAAGACCCGCGCGCGCTGGTCGCCGGGCCGGACGGGCTTGATGTAATTCGCCGAATTGTTGCCGGTGCGCCACGATATCTGGTTGATGGCGGCCTCCTTGCGTTGGAGATTGGCGAGGGGCAGTATGATGCGGCGCGGCCGCTTCTTGAAGCTGCCGGTTTCCGAGACGTCCAGGCGCGAAACGATCTTGCGGGGATTCAGCGAATAGTGTTGGGTCGAAAGCAGGCATAGGTGTCGCAACACGGGCGCGCGTTCGCACGAAGCACCATTGAGTGCCGCGCGGCAGCGTCGCCTTGGAATTCTGCGGGCAGACAACTTCTGATACGTATCCGATTTCGAGTACGAGCATGAGCACGAATTGGAATGCCAATTACGTTTGAGGTGATTGGACGATGGAATACCCCCAATACTCCACCGCTGTCCGCGAACTACCGCCCGAGGAACGGCCGCGGGAGCGCCTCGCGAAACTGGGCCCGGAAGCACTGAAGGACGCCGAATTGATCGCGGTCATCATCCGTTCCGGCACGCGCGACATGGGTGCGGTGGCGTTGGCGGAGAACATCATTCGCAAGTTCGGCGACCTGCGCGGCGTGTCGCGCGCCTCGATCGACGAACTTAAGGCCGGAGTAAAGGGGTTGGGCGAAGTCAAGGCAATCGAGATCAAAGCCGCTCTCGAACTCGGTAAACGCCTTGCCGCACATACAGCCGATCAGCGGCCAAGGATATCGAGCGCGGAGGATGTGTCGCGTTTGCTGATGGTGCCCTTTAAGGACTGTGAGATCGAGGTGTTCAAAGCGTTGCTGATGAATCCTAAGAATGAAGTGATAAAGGTTGCGGACGTGTCGCGCGGGAGCCTCGATGCGTCCGTCGCGTTGCCGCGCGAAGTGTTCCGGCAAGCCGTCCGCGACGGCGCAGTGTCCGTCATCGTTTGTCACAATCATCCCAGCGGCGATCCCGAACCGAGCCGCGCGGATATCGCCCTGACGCGCAGGTTGCAGGAATCGGGCGAATTGATCGGAATCACGCTGCTCGATCATATCGTCTTCGGCGACGGGCGGTACGTGAGCCTGAAGGAAAGGGGCCTGATGTGACCCATCGGTTTAGCGCCGCGACAGAAGCGTGGAAGTTGCGGCGATTCACGCTGTCTGCTTCCGTGTGTTTGGGGTGTCTGGTCATCGTCGCCATCTTCTTCGTCGGGCGGGGATTGTTCGCGGCGGTCTTGCTGACGGCGTGGGTGCTGATCGCCGCAGTCGATGTGTTTTCCGCGTACTTCTTCCGCGATCCTGTCCGCTCCATAACACCCGAGGCCGGCGCCGTCGTGTCGCCCGCGGACGGCACCGTGGTAGGCATCGAGGACCTGCCGTCAACATCCCACTACCCGGGGCCGTGCAAACGTTTATCCATCTTCCTGTCCGTTTTCAACGTGCATGTGAACCGCGCGCCATTCGACGGTACAGTCGAGTCAGTCGCCCACAAACCGGGCGAGTTCAAGAACGCCATGCGCGCGGACACCACCGACGTCAACGAATCGAACACGATTCGTATGCAAACCGCACGTGGATCGATGACGGTGCGGCAGATTTCCGGCCTCATCGCCCGGCGCATTGTCTGCAAGGTCAAAGTGGGGGAGACTCTCGCCAAAGGCGAGAAGTTCGGCATGATTAAGTTCGGCTCCCGCACGGAGTTATACCTGCCCACCGACGCGGAGATATGTGTTAAACTAAAGGACAAGGTACAGGGTGGCGCAACGGTGGTCGCCCGGTTCCCGGAATAGAGGTACGCAGTAATCGCCATGTTGCACGAGAAAAAGCCGCGCAAGCGGCCGAACATCGCGCGCGGGATTCGCCTCGCCACCGCGCAGCGCCGCAGGAAAATGAACCGGCGCCGTCCCATCAATGTGCTGGCCAGCGGCATCACGACGCTGAACCTGTACTTTGGAATCGCCGCCATTTTCGCGGCCATTGAAGGCATGGGCCTGAAGGACTCGGCGGAACAGGCACTTCAATTCCAAAAGGCGGCCTACTTCATTCTGGCTGCGATGGTGGTGGATACAATGGACGGCGCGATCGCGCGCATGACCAAGAGCGTGTCGGAGTTTGGCAAACAACTCGACAGCCTGTGCGACGTCGTGTCGTTCGGCGTCGCGCCCGCGGTTCTGATCTACACGATGTTTTTGCCGGGTGAGACGGGATACTTCCTGCGGACGGGCGCGTTTATCGCGATCATCTACGCGATCTGCACCGCGCTGCGTCTCGCGCGATTCAACGTGTTCCAATCGGAAATGCGCGAATACTTCATCGGCCTGCCGAGCCCTGCCGCCGCGGCTACTGTCGCCACGTTCGCGCTGTTCACGATCGCGACGAACTTCACGCCAAGTTTCTGGGTGTTCGGTCCGCCGATGCTCGCACTCGCCATTCTTATGGTAAGCACGGTGCAGTATCCGAAGAACAAAATGAAGAGCCTGCTGCTGTCGCCGCGCCTGGGGTTCCGTTTCCTTGTAGTGTGCGCGGTTGCAATCGCCGTATTTGACATGGCACGGCGCAAGGACCCCGCGTTGGTGCTGTTCCCGGTAACCGCGGCGTACGCGCTGTTCGGGATCGGCGATACAGCCTACCGGAGGTTCTTTCGGCGTTCGGCGTCGTCGTCCCCCGGAGGCGCCGGTTCGTCGACTGCATCGCCCGCGAAGACCGGCGACGCTTTGTAGTAGGCGACCCCCTCGACGACCAGCACCTTTAGCGCGGCCGCGATTGGCACCGCGAGCAGCAGCCCTAGGAAACCGAGAAAGTTTCCAAACACCATAATCGCGAGGATCACCCACACCGGGTTCAGTCCGACCTGCTCGCCGACGATCTTCGGGGTCAACACGTTGCCTTCGAGGAATTGTGCAACGCCGACGACGGCCAATACACCAATCAAGTGCCAGTCAATTCCGTGCTGCAATATGGTCAACAGAATGCCGAGAATCGCCGTTGTGGCCACGCCAACGAATGGAATGAAGGACGCCATGATCGAGAACATGCCGATGACGATGGCGAACGGGACGCCAAATACGAGGAACCCGATTGTGTACATCACGCCAAGGCAAATGCACACCGTCATTTGGCCACGCAAAAAGCTGCGCAACTGGTCGTCAATTTTGCCGAGTATCGAGAGCGTCTTCGGCGCGTAGCGCGGCGGTATCAACGTGCGCGCGGTTGCTTTCAACGGATCAAAATCCTTGAGAAGATATCCGGCGACAATTGCAAACAACGCGAAGTTCGCAAGGAACAACAGCAAGTTCACAAAACTTTGACCGATACTCGCGACGAACCCGAACAGGTTCACGCCCGCCTGCTGTCCAAACGACGCCAAACTGCTCGCGTGCGTCTTCATGAACTCGACCGTGAAATCGCGCACATTCTTCCCAATGAACTCGGCCAGTAGTGCGCGCGCATCCTTTTCTGCGGCTCCATCCGCATGTGGCTGCGATTCCGCCGCCGCCGCTTCGCCGGTCGCCGTGTCAGCCGGATCGGCCGCGGGCGCGGCGTCTTCGGCGGGTTCCTGGTCTCCGGTTTCCGCAACTCCGGATACGCCCTCGGAAACTGACTTTGGCGGCTCCTGTTGCTCATTCAGCTCCAAAAGGTTCACCAATTGGTTGACCGGCAGAAGGTCGAACAGTCGATCCAGCAGCGCATTCCCGCCTGTCTTGGCCGCGCCCGCGTGGGCCATGGCCGCGTCCCACTCGGTCTCGGAGATGCCGCCGCTGCGGTCCGTGTCGAAGAGAATGAAATCGTTGCTGTCGAATCCGCGATCGGGACGCGTTAGTTCGCTCAGGCTTATCGCGCCGTTTCCGTTCTTGTCAATCGCATCGAACGGGTACACGCCGCGCGCGGACGCGACCAAGGTGCTTGCCTGATGAAACACGGACGGAACGATAATTAGCGGGACGCTGAGGAGGAGCACGACGGCGACGAACGCAAGGCCGACAATCGTCGCCATGCGCGGGATTCTGCGCGCCTCGAAAAAATCGACTACGGGGTCGAGCACGTATGCGACGAGCAGGGCCAGGAACAATGGGACCAGCACCGGCCGTAGCGCATAGGCAAGCAGCCCAAGCAAGACCAGCGCGATCAACGCACCCGCCGCCCGCACCCATGGGTTCTCAATTACTGTGCGCAATCGTCACTCCTTGCTATGTGTACTCGATGACTGCCTATCGGGAAGGCGCCGCATTCTACCATCAGACACCGCACATAGCGTATTTGGACGTGGTTGCGCTGTTCGCAGAGGTGCGGAGAATCGATGCCTGTGCAAGCGGCCGTGCGCGTGGCGCGCGGAAGGAATCTTGAGCGTTTACTTCGCCGCGGGGGCCGCGTCCTGTTCCAGCGGAAAGTCTGGCATCCGCTCGTCCTCAACAGGGGCGATGGTGTCGGGTGCGTACGCGACGGGGCCGAAGGGGCGCGTGAAGACGGCGCGGTACTGAAGCAGCCAGACGAGCATACCCATTGAATAGATCGTTCCGGCGGCCGCGGCGATCACGCCAGCCGGCGAATCCAACCCGAAGGTGAGGCTTGCGAAAATGAACGCAGCCACCGACATTACGGGTTGGCGCGCGATCTCCAGTCCCAGCGCCCAACGCTTCGCCTCGAGAATCCCTCCAATGCAGACAAGCGTCATAATGACCAATCCCGCGACGCCGGCGCGGGTCTGCCAGATCATGTCGGTCTCGTAGCCGAGGAACACGGTCCCAATAACGAGCGCGGGGACGAATTGAAGCAGTGTGTACAGGCTGAGCCCAGCGGGAATTCGTGGGTTATATTTCTCATAAAACTGCTTCGTGAGGTACGCCGGCGGACCCTGCTTTTCGAGCCCTTGCGGCCGCCACGCCGGTTTCTTGAACCAAATCAGCAATCGGTCCTGCCAGCGGGGCGCCTTCACGGCGAGACGCCAAAGGTCTACCCAGTAATGGATATCCGCCCAAACGGGGTTCCAACTGCGGAGCGGCGTCGCCGTTCCGTATATCGGTTCCTCCTCTTCCGCGGCAAATGTACCGAACATTTTGTCCCAGATAATCAGAATTCCGCCGTGGTTCTTGTCTATATATTTCGGGTTCTTCGCGTGGTGAACACGATGGTGCGACGGTGTGTTCAGGAACCACTCGAGCGGTCCGAGCTTTCCGATCGTGCGTGTATGAATCCAGAATTGGTAGAGCGTATCGATCGACGCCATCGTGATAAACAGCGCGGGGGGAAATCCTACGAACGCGAGCGGCAGATAGAACAACCAGAAAAAACAGCCTTGAAACACGCCCTGCCGCAGTGCAACGGTGAGGTTGTACTCCTCGCTCTGGTGGTGTGGGATGTGCGATCCCCACATGATGTTTATGTCGTGGCTGCAACGGTGCGCCCAGTAGTACATCAGGTCGTACCCGAGCAGGCACGCAATCGCCGCCCAAACCGAAGATGCGGAAATATCGAAAAGCGCGTGGTTGGAATAAATGTAGACGTACCCGCCGCCGATGATGGATTTCAGGAAAATCCCACCCACCTGATCGATGATGCCCATGCTGAGGTCGTTGATGCTGTCGGCGTAGCGATAGACGCGGCGCTTGATGAGGTAGCCGACAAAGATTTCGAGAAAGATGAGTACAAAGAAAAATGGAATGGCCATTTCAATGAGATTGACCATGATTGGACTCCCGGTGACGCTGGGCAGCATCATACTGCGGCCAGACCTACCGGTCAATAGGGTCTTGCTCCGCGTGCGCATAGTTGATAGCTGTGCAAACGCTGAGGTAACCTATCTGGATTTAGCGACAGCGTATTCGACGCGCGAAATGGGGGAGACTGCATCCGCGCGGCGCGAACATACCGGAAGGAGTACATTATTATGGAACAGCGCGTACACAACTTTTCCGCGGGCCCGGCGGGGCTGCCCCTGGCGGCGCTCGAAGAGGCCCAGCGCGACCTGCTGGCGTACCCCGGCGCGGGCGCGTCCATCATGGAAATCAGCCACCGTTCGAAAACCTTCGAAGCGGTGCTCCAATCGGCCAAGAGCAATATCGTCCAACTGCTGAACGTGCCGTCGAACTACAAGGTCCTGTTCCTGCAGGGCGGCGCGTCGATGCAGTTCTCGCAGGTGCCGATTAATTTCCTGCGCGGCACGGGCAAATCGGCGGATTACATCATCACCGGCGCCTGGGGCAGCAAAGCCATCAAGGAAGCGAAAAAGGAAGGCGCGGCGCGTGCTGCGTGGAGCGGCAAGGAACAGGGCTTTAACCGCGTTCCCGCGCAGAGCGAACTCGACCTCGACGCAAACGCCGCCTACTGCCACTTCACGACGAACGAGACCATCGAGGGCGTGCAGTTTCAGGCTGAGCCGAATGTGGGCGGTGTGCCGCTCGTGTGCGACATGTCCTCGGACTTTCTATGCCGCCCGTTCGACGTGAGCAAGTACGCCTTCATTTACGCCGGCGCCCAGAAGAACATCGGCCCGGCAGGCGTCGTCGTGGTCATCGTGCGCGAGGACATGCTGGCGCGCGTGCCGGAAGGCCTGCCGTCGATGCTCGATTACAAACTTATCGCGGAGAACGATTCGCTCTACAACACGCCGCCGTGCTTTGCGATATACATGGTGATGCTCGTCACGAAGTGGCTGGCGAGCGACATCGGCGGCCTCGCGAAGATGGAGGCGATCAACAATCAAAAAGCCAAACTCCTCTACGAGGCGATTGACGCTAGCGGCGGCTACTACCGGGGCCACGCCAAGCCGGACTGCCGCTCGCTGATGAACGTGACCTGGCGCTTGCCCAGTGAGGAACTCGAAGCCAAGTTCGTAAAGGAAGCCAAGGCCGCGGGTATGGACGGCCTCAAAGGCCACCGCAGCGTCGGCGGCATCCGCGCATCGATTTACAACGCGATGACGGTCGAGGGCTGTAACGCACTGGCCAGCTTCATGGCGGATTTCAAATCGAAGAACGGCTAAGTCCGCCGTTGTTACTACTTGCCTCCGACCTGTCCGGCGAGCTTGGCGCGTCCGACAGGTCGGACTCGTGCTATCCTGCCGCGCGCCAGGTGACCGTGCCTTGCGGTTCGAAATTGAAGTCTATGGGCTGGCCACCCATATCGCCCAATCGCCGCATGATCACATGCCGTTTGTCGAACGGCGCGAACACCAGCAAGTAACCGCCGCCGCCCGCGCCGAGGATTTTTCCGCCGGTCGCGCCGAGCTTGCGCGCCTCCTCGTACATCTCGTCGATGCGCGTGTTCGTGATTCTCGACGCGATCCGTTTTTTCTGCTCCCACGACGCGTGCATGAGTTCGCCGAATTCGCTTAGCCGTCCCTGAAGCAGCGCGTTCTTCATCTGGACGCACAGGTCCTTGATCGCATGCGTCGCGCGAAGCGCGTCATCGTCACCGCGTTCGATATGGGCAATCTGCTCGTCGATGATGCCCGCGGATTGTCTCGTCTGGCGCGTGTAGCAGAGCACGAGCGAGTAGTGCAGTTCGAGCAGCGTTTCGGGACTCAAACGAAGCGGATTGACGATCGCCTTCTCCGCGTCGTATTCGATGAAGTTGAACCCGCCAAACGTCGCGCCATACTGGTCCTGCATGCCGCCCTTCAATCCCAAGTCTATTCGTTCGATTTCGTAGGCGAGTTCCGCAATCTCATACGAAGTAAGCGGGCGCTTGAAGAACTCCTTGAACACGCTGACAAGAGCGACCACCATCGTCGACGAACTGCCGAGACCGCTGCCCGGAGGCGCATCGCTGTGCATGAACAGGTCGAAACCTTTGGCGGGCGCGCCGCGCCGAAGCTTCGCGATGACCGCCTTCGCAAGATCCAACTCGCCGTCCATGACAAACGCCTGCTTCGTCGAATACTTCGCGACGATGTCGTAATCGAGCGAACGCACTTCGATTGTGTCGTCCGTCCGCGGACGGCAGCTCACGTAGGCGAACTTGTCGATAGTCGCGCTGAGCGTGCATCCGCCGAACTGCGAACGATAGGGATCGACATCGGTGCCGCCGCCTGCAAAACTGATTCGCAGCGGGGCCTTCGCGCGGTAAATCGGAATGGGGCGGGGCATTGCCGGGCGCGGCCCGCTACCCCGCGCCATAGCTCGACACGGCGTCGACAACGCGTTCGAGTTCCTCGTCGGCCATGCCGTTGAACATCGGCAGACGGAGCAAGCGATCGCTGATGTCCTCCGTCACGGGGAAGTCGCCCTCGCGGTAGCCGAAGCGCATGCCCATGTCCGAGGTGTGGAGCGGCAGATAATGAAACACCGCGGTGATGTTGTGTTCCCTGAGGTGCGCGATTAGCCCCTGCCGCGCGGCGAACGACGGCATGAGCATGTAGAACATGTGGTAGGCCTGGTCGCAATGCTGCGGGACAACCGGCTGCCGCACACCGTGCGCCTCGCACCAATCGCCGAGCTCCGTCGCGTAGGTTACCCATATTCGCTTGCGCCGCGCCTGAATTTCGTCGCGGCGCTCCAACTGCGCGTAGAGAAACGCGGCGAGCATGTCGGACGGCAGGTAGCTCGACCCGAGGTCCACCCACGAATACTTGTCCACCTGGCCGCGGAAGAACCGGCTGCGGTTCGTTCCCTTCTCGCGCAAAACTTCCGCGCGGTCCTCGAACTTCCATTCGTTGATGAGCAGGGCGCCGCCTTCGCCGCACGTAAAATTCTTCGTCTCGTGAAAGCTCTGCGTGGCCAATACGCCGAAGGTCCCCAGCCACTGGCCCCGGTATTTTCCGAAGAGACCGTGCGCATTGTCCTCGATTACGGCCACGCCGTGCCGATTCGCAATGTCCATGATGGCGTCCATCTCGCAGCCCACGCCGGCATAGTGCACCGGCAGAATCGCGCGCGTCCTCGGCGTGATGAGGTCTTCGAGGACGGACTCGTCCATGTTGAGCGTGTCCGGCCGGCAATCGATGAACACCGGCTTGGCCCCGCGGAGGACAAACGCGTTAATCGTCGATACGAACGTGAACGACGGGCAGATGATCTCGTCGCCCGGCTGGATATCGAGCAGCAACGCCGACATCTCCAGTGCATGCGTGCACGAGGTCGTCAGCAACACCTTGTGAACGCCGAGCAGGGATTGCAGCAGGCCGTGGCATTTCTGTGTGAACGTCCCATCGCCCGCGACTCTCCCGGACGCCAAGGACTGGGCCATATACTCGAGTTCCTGCCCCTGCGGGAGGACCTTGTTGAACGGTATTGCGTGCGAGTCGTGCATCGATGGGCGTGGCGTAGGACGGGCAGAAGAAAGCTGGACTTCCTGACCTGCGTGCAACACAGCCTCCTTAGACAAAAACAACGAACACCCCCTGCCTGCGAATTCTCGCTATCAACGGCAGCTATGTCAAGCGATATTGACTCGGAAATGTGTGGCGGTTCAGCGCAATGTGCGAAATGACCAATCGCGGCCCGAGGCGTCGTGTCCCACCCGATTGAATTCAAAACGCCGCTAACCCTACGATCTCCGCGGGGAATTCAAAGGGGGTTGCCATGACTCGCGTTCACGTCGTTACATCAATAATGTGTATCGTCGCCGGGCTACTCGTCATGGGGTGCAGCACGATGCCCGGAAAAACGGCGGCGCGCGGAAATTCTCGCGACGAACGCAGCCCCGCCATCGCAGGCTGGCCACTCTTACCGATGCCGCGGCAAATGGAAGTGACTCGAACGTTTCGCAATCGCGGCGTGTGCGAAAACGGGTTCGGCCCGGTTGATGCCGTAATCGATCCACTCCGAGTTCCGCATCCTCAGGGATACGAGTTGACCATCGCCGCCCGGCGCGGCGGTCGATCGCCGCTGGTCAGTATCGTGGCCCACGACGAAGCGGGAGCGTTCTACGCGAGCCAGACGCTGAAACAGATCGCGGAACAGGCGCGAGTGAAGGGTTGCGTTCCCGCGTGCCGAATTGTGGATTGGCCCGACTTTCCCGACCGCGGCGTGATGCTCGACGTCGCCCGCTGCAAAGTCCCGGAGATGAAGACGCTCTACGAACTCGTCGATCTCTTCGCCTCGTGGAAATACAACCAGCTTCAACTCTACACCGAACACACCTTCGCCTATCGGAATCATCCCGCCGTGTGGCAAGACGCATCGCCGATGACGCCACAACAAATTCAGGACCTCGACGCCTATTGCCGCGCGCGCTACATACAACTTGTTCCAAATCAGAATTCCTTTGCGCACATGCGGCGCTGGCTCATGCTGCCCGAATACGCAGCCCTCGCCGAGACTGCCGGCGGCGGCGATTTGTGCCCCACCGATCCGAAGTCCATCGAACTCTTGCGCGACATGTACGCTTCACTGCTGCCGAATTTCTCCAGTTCGATGGCCAACGTCGGCTGTGACGAAACGTTCAGTATTGGCAAAGGCCGCAGCAAAGACGCCGTGGCGGCACGTGGCGCAGGCCGCGTGTATCTCGAATTTCTCCTGCAGATTCACGGAATTGTCGCCGCGCATGGCCGGCGCATGCAGTTCTGGGCGGACATCATCAACAACAATCCCGAACTCATTCCCGAACTGCCCAAGGATGTCATCGCCATGGAGTGGGGATACGACAAAGGGCATCCGTATCCCGAGCATACAAAGCGATTTCACGACAACAACGTCGCGTTTTATGTTGTGCCCGGCACGTCCTCATGGAACTCGCTGCTGGGTCGCACCGACAACGCGCTCGCAAACCTGCGCGAGGCCGCCGAGAACGGGCGTAACAACGGCGCCCGGGGATATCTCGTCACCGACTGGGGCGACGGAGGACACTGGCAGTTTCTTCCAGTTTCGTTCCTGCCATTCGCACACGGCGCGGCAGTGAGTTGGTGTCATGACGCCAATCACAACGCCGACCCAGCAGCACTCGCCGACGCATACGCATTCCGTGATTCCGCCGGCGTCATGGGACGGCTGGCATTCGATTTGGGCAACGCCCACCAGTTGTCGGGCATCACTCCTGGCAACAGCACGGTCTACTACATGTTCCTGCAACGTTACTTCAGCCGACCTTTGGACAACAGCGGACTCGACACACTCAACCCGGAAAACCTCGACAAGACGGCCGCGCGCGTCGACGAGCTGATCGCAAGAATCGACGGCGCAAAAATGGATCGCGCCGACGCCGACCTTATCAAGGCCGAATTCCGCATGAACGCCGCCATGGCCCGCTTCGCCTGCCGCCTCGGCGCGGCGCGCCTGCGCGCGGGAGCGTGCCTGACCGCGGAACTCCCCAAGGACCTGCGCGCGCAACTCGCCGCCGAACTCGAACCGCTCATCCCCGAGTTCCGCCAACTCTGGCTCGCCCGCAACCGCTCCGGCGGCCTCAAGGAAAGCGCCGGAACGCTGGAAAACATCCTCGCCGAACTCAAGAAGTAGCACCCGCCCTCGGGCGTCGGCACCGCCCGTTCCCGCGATGACGTACTGCGTCCTCTTGAAATCCACGACATACCCGATAGACCCGACATACCCGATCATCATCTTCTCTGCTGAACCCGGAACCCGATACCTGCTCGCCTGCATCACAGTCCAGACGCCATTGACCATTTGACGCATCTCTCCGACGTCAACGACATACCCGACAGACCCGATAGACCCGATAGACCCGACACACCCGATCGTCATCTTTTCTGCTGAACCCGGAACCCGGACCCCGGAACCCGCTACTCTCCCCTTTCCCAACTCCCACGCCATCGCCCAAAACCTTGACTTATTTCCAACCCATTCGATACGATCCCCCCATTCTGCCGGATAGCCAAACTGGTAAGGCGCCTGCCTCTGGAGCAGGAGACTCTAGGTTCGAATCCTAGTCCGGCAACCATCAGCCAACACCAGGGCGGCCACGCGCCGCCTTCGCTGTGCGGCCCGTTCATCTAGGGGTTAGGATGCGGGATTCTCAGTCCCGTCACAGGGGTTCGAATCCCCTACGGGCTGCCATTCTTCAAGCTCTCCAACCAGTTGCTCGGGGTTCATCCAATCTGATTCAGTAGCGCCCGGTCTCCGCGCCGGGCGGTGTTCGCATTAAATCGTGGCGCCCGGTCTCCGCGCCGGGCGGTGTTCGCATTAAATCGTAGCGCCCGGTCTCCGCGCCGGGCGGTGTTCGCATTAAATGGTAGTAGCGCCCGGTCTCCGCGCCGGGCGTTACGCGTGATTGGCACCGTCTTTTGCGCAGGCCTTGCGGCTTGTCGTCCATAGCTTTCGCGAAGGAGGAAGCGAAACACGGTGCCTGTCCCTCCTTGCAGTGCATTTCGAGCCACAAGTTCAATCTGGATGAACCAGATGGTAGTATGGCGCCGGAGGAAGATCGATGGCGACCCTACGCGCAGCCGAATTAGACGTCCAAACCTTGGACGGTACCGTCACCGTCGCATACAAGAAGCACGGGCGGGACTGGCACGCCACCGCCCTCCAGTTCGATTTGGTCGGTACGGGCGGGACGCGGGAGACGGCCCTGCGAGAGCTTCAAGAGCTATTCGAGACTTACCTCTCCGCCGTGCTCGAGACCAAAGGCCGCGTCCGGTTCTACAACCCGAGTGACGCGCAGGATTGGGAGGTAAAGGACAAAGAATACTTTCGTGTCGTTTGCATCGTCTCCGCGGAATCGAGTCATGCACGGTCCTACCCTGCGCCAAGTCTCGACGACATCGACACACTCCGGCGCATTAAGTCTCGCATCAAGAGCGTGAAGCTAACTCCCCTATTGATTCGCGTCAATCGATTTTATCGGTGTTTGTAGCGCCCGGTTTCCATGCCGGGCGGTATTCGGCGCGGCTGGAACCGCCATATTCAATTGACGCCGACCACTGGCTGGCTGAACGTGTCCGGTCCGATTTCACTCCACGATTTTATCCGCAAGTGCCAGCACTTCAATATTGCCTCGCTTCCTCGCTTCATGACTACCTCGCTATTCGCTATCTCGCCCCACTCGTTCCCTAGCTTCCGCTTGGGAACGCACTCTTGAGAAGCTCCGCTTCGCTCTTTCGCACGCCAACCCGACCGCAACATGGGTTTTCGCGGGCAAACAACCCGACGAAGAGAGATAACTTGCGCGCCCTTGCATACGACCTCGTTCCAAGTTGTACTTGGGAATGATGCACCCTTACGGGCACAATAAAGAGCAGCGCAGAATCTCGAAACTAGCCCTCGGTCAACGTCTGTTCAATCTCAGCTAAAAGGCCTTCCATGTCAACCAGACTTCGAATATTGTTCTTCACATAAACTTGCCAAGCATGTTTGGTGAGATTCTTGTCTACTACTATGCGTATTGGATGCCATCCGTTCGAGGCAAGCACTGCTCTTTTTTGATTCCAACGCTCAGCGCCTTCGTGAAATCTCTCGCCGTCAATCTCGATTCCGATCTTAGTAACGCGCTGGTCAGTCCGTCGAATCAGGACAATCGGAATATCTACCTCATGAGTACCCAGAATACTCCAGTTCGAGAATCCGATAATTGCTTCATACTCCGGTTTACCTTCCAGTTCACTCTTCAGTTCCCATCTGATTTGCTCCTCGACTCGCGACCCGACTGTCCGGCTTCGAATTAGTGAGCGTCTGGTTTTTGCCGCCGCTTCCTGCATCAGACCTCGTGCCCATCTTTGCTTGCCAGCTTCTGCTCGTGAATACTCAAGTTTAAGTGCGCTTAGCCAACGCTGAAGGGTGCGTCGAGTGAACTGAACGCCGGACACCCGACGAAGTTCCACATAAATCTCCGACGCCGAAAGCCCCTTGGCATGAAGTTCCGTCAGAACATGATCCAGTTCTTTCCCAAGCGCATTTTCCACCGCACGAACAATGTCGCCGCGCAGAGGAAGACATTGGTTTTTGATCTCCATCTCCAGAGTACTCCCAGTTGTTGGAGCGGCGTACTACGTAAATCAGCGATGCTGGCAGGCGACCAAGAAATTGGTTACACATTAATAATAACATAATTATATAAATAATAAAATAATGTAACTGCCGTTATAAATACTTGGTAAATCCTGGACTCTATTTTACCCGTATTAAACCGGTTCAGTAAGTATACAGCTCCCGTACATTGACAAATGGCTTGCCGCTCTCGGCCGCGCGCCGAACCTTTCTCGCCATGACTTCGGCAAATGGCAGCCTCATCTTGAGCATTTCATAGAGATCGAGCCCATCCATGCAAACCACGCGCTTTCCCCTTCCAAACGCTTCAAGGCCCTCGGCGGTGAAGCCGCTTTGACTGACAAATAGGCCCCGCGACCAAGCCGCCTTGTCTGCCACCTTACCCTCAAATGCCCGTAGTTCCGTCGCTCCTATGGCTGGACCCGTCCACTTCGCTTCGAGTAGGTACGTTTCGCCAGAAAGCTCGAAGCTGCCATCGATCTGCTCGCCGACTAACCGGAATGATGCCCGTGCCGCCAAGCCATTCGCGTCAAATAACTCCTTCAGGAAAGCTTCAAAGGCGTATCCTCGCGGATGCGGTTCGAGTTTGCTGAGTTCGAGTAGCTTCTGCATAAGCAATTGCGCGCGAGACAAATCGAACTCAGTAAGAGGTTTGGAAGGGGTTTCAGACGACTTAGCACTTGGCCGCTTCCCGCCAAGGCGCTCAATTAGTTCATAGAATCGTTCCTGCGCGTCCGCGATGCTTTCTGGGTTACCTTTCCGTCTACGGGCGTCCTCCCGGTACTCCCAGAGCGCCAGCAACGTGCGGATTCTAAGTTGCGGGTCGCAACTCTTTAGAAAAAAACGTAGGCGCTTGGCCTTACTTGTCCCTTCGACCTCGAATTTTGCATCATCGATATCCACGTTGAGTTCGTCAACAAAGAATTCCGCGAAAGTTCGGTCGGAAAAATCAAGGACGTAGCCGCCGCCCATTCCAAACAAATCTGCAATTAGCCTCATATCGAGCGGTCGAATTGTTCCCATCAGATTTGGACTTTCTATCGGCAGTAAGGAAGTTCGTTGGCTGACCATCGACTACGGGCCGCATCGCGAACCGACTCTGACTGATCTATCTATTGTAGTTTCTATTGTAGTAGCTCGTTCTGCCGATCTGCCAGCCTTGTGCTGAGTTGGTCGCGCGCCGCGTCACGATCCTCGAGTACCTCGGCAAGAGCATCTACGCGCGAAGGATCTCTTTCGCCGGGGCATTCGCAGCTGCGCAACTGGCTGTCCGTTTATACTTGTTCACCGGGTAGCTGTCTTGTCTGGCCTGCTCCAGCCAGTTTGTCGAAATCTGGTCCAAATTCGCAGTCAATACAGAATCTGTCAAGCCAATACAGGTCGCAACATACAGCAGCGTGCTATCATTCGCTCGTACTATCCGTTAACCAAACACGGCCTAATCTGCGCGGGCGCCCATCGTTTCTCAATCCAACCCGACTCGCCCGAGCTTGTCCTCCATAGCCCGCAAGGCGCCGGAGGGACTCGTCCTTCGTAGCCTTCAAGGGCGAAGGAGGATGCAACACGCTGGTCTAATGGTTAGGGGAGGGGTAGCACATGCGCGCCGCGTCCCCGTGCGTCCGCCCACGGCTTTTGACTCGTTACGAAGTTTCCACTTCGTAATGACCTCTTGAAAAGCTCCGCTTTGGGCAACTGGAGTTCCACGTGGCTAACGAAACATCGCCCCCGCGTCCCCGTGGTCAACTCATCCGCGCCAACTTCTCCAGCCAGGCGTCAACAAGGACATCCATGTCCTCCGTAGCTTTAACGAAGGAGGAGCGTTTCATACTGCGCTCTTTGCGTTCTTTCGCGGCTAATGACGCATCGCCCGATGTCCATATCCCTGCGGAACCCCGAACCCGGCTTGTCCTCCGAAGCCACCTCGGCAAAGGTGGATACTCGGACCCCGTGTTCATTCGTTCGCGACTGTGCCGCCCCGGCCAATCCGCGCCTCAGTACACCCCCCCGGGGGTGCAGAACCCACGGCGACCGAAAAATAAGGACTTACGACGATTTTGCCCCCCTGCCCCCCCTTGAATCGTCAAAAAAAAGTCCGTCACCCCCCCCGGCAGCGTACCGTCCAAAGCCCGCTAGGCGTACGAGGAAGCAAGGCTTCCGTAACCGTCAAGGGCGAAGGAGGCACTCGTCGTCCGTAGCCCATAAGGGCGCAGGAGGATGCAACAAGCTGGGCATATAGATGGAGGTCATTGACTCGCATTGGCGCGGGGAGTCCCGCGTTTACGCGGTTTGGTGTTCGGAGTTCCGCGATTACGCGCGTCTAGTCGTGTGGGTTCGCGTGCGGCCCGGAGCAACGGGTACCATGTCCTTGAACTGCCGAATTGAATCCGTTTCATCCGTGTAATCTGTGGCTACCACGACTGTATCTCGACGTCAGTCTCGTTGGCGTGGAACGTGAGGCTAATCGAACGGGGGAGCGCGCCATGAAATCATCCCGCGGTACGTGGGGAATACGGTTGCTGATACGCGCGCTCACGCTTGCGCTGGGCGTGCTTGTGTTCTGGCTGTTGGGCTTTCTGCTGGGGGACATCGCGTCAATCGAGGGACCGGACTACTCGGAAATCGAGGCGAAGTACGTCGATCCGGCGTTGTACGAGCAGCAGTCCGCGCTGCAACAGCAGATCACCGATCTGGAGCGCGAGATTACGGGCGCGCGCGAGCAGCAGGAGATTGTCCGTTCGAGCTCGCAGAACCTGCAGAACACGATCAACCAGATGTTGCAGTTGCAGCGAATCAGCGTGGAGAAGAATGTCGCTCAGAACGAGACGGACAGGGCGACGCTGGCCACGAGTCAGGCGAGTTTCCTCGAGTATCAGGCCAAGTTCCAGGAACTCAACCAGCAGATCGCCAGGCTGGTGTCGCAACAGCAGAAGCTCGAGCAGGAAAAGAGTACGCTCGACCGGACGATCGAGGAGAACCGCAAACCGGCGGAACGCGAGTTTCAGGAGCTTAATCAGGCGCATCGCATTCGGCTGGCCGCGTACCAGTTGGCGTTGCTCGTGCCGGTGCTGCTCGTCGCGGCGTATTTCCTGGCCAGGCGGCGCGACAGTCTCTACTACCCGCTGTTTCTCGCGGTTGGCGGCGGCACGCTCGTGCGCGTTGTCATCGTTATTCACGATTATTTCCCCGAGCGTTACTTCAAGTACATCATCACGATTGCGCTCATCGTGGTGGTCGCGCGCCTGCTGATCTTTGTGATTCGGCTTGTGGCCCACCCGAAGCGTGAGGCGATCGTGAAGCAGTACCGGGAAGCGTACGAGCGGTTCCTGTGTCCGGTGTGCGAGTATCCGATCCGCACCGGTCCGCGGAAATGGTTGTATTGGACGCGGCGCACGGTCCACAAGGTCCTGCTTCAGCCGGGGTCCGCGGACTCGATCGAGCCGTACGTGTGCCCCGCGTGCGGCTCGGCCCTCTTCGAGCCGTGCGATGCGTGCAAGAAGATGCGCCATTCGATGCTGCCGCATTGCGAGCATTGCGGCGCGGCCGTCGATCCGGTGAAGGACAGGGTTACAGGAAGTAGCGCTTGAGAAAGCGCGCGGCGCGGCGCGAGACCGACACCATCGAGCCGCGCGGTTCGATGCGGCCGTGGCGTGCGGCGGCGCGGTACTCGAAAGCGTGGCGCACGATGCCCACCGCCGCGGAAAACTCCGGCGCCTGGACCGCGTGCGGCAGGACTTCCACGCCCGTGGGCACGCCTACGCGGCAGGGCACCTGGAAGACGGCCTCGGCCAGGTTCGTGTAGTTTTTGATCGAAGCGGCGCCGCCCGTCAGCACGATGCCGCGCACGAGGTTCTTCAGCAGGCCTCGCGCCTGGATATGCTGGCGCACTTTCACCAGCAGTTCCTTCGCGCGCTCGTAGACGATTGCATCGAGGTCTTCGCGATCGACGACCGACGGCGAGCCGGGGACGTTGCTGCGCAGTTTGACGCGCGTGGTGTTGTCGTCGCCGTTTGCGCCGTGCGTCTCCGCCGTTTCGTCGAACTCTTCGGTGATGCACGTGTCGGAGATGCCGTAGTCGAGGATCAATTCGTCCGCTTCTTCGAAGCTGACCTGGAGGCCCGCGGCGACGTCGCGCGTGATGTGGTAGCCGCCCCACTCGAAGCAGTGCGTGCCGAGGATGCGGAAGTCGCGGTAGATGGCGAGTCCGGTTATGCCGCGGCCGAGATCGAGGACGCCAACGCCGAGCTCGAGGTCTTCCGGCGTGAGGCATCCGAGCGCCGACGCAATCGGAAGGAAGATCATATCTTCGAGTTCGCGGCCCTGCGACTCGATGCAGGTGATGATGTTGTCTTCGATCACGGCAGGCAGGCGCGCGAAGTGGATGCGCGTCTTCAAGACCTGGCCGCGAATGCCGATGGGGTCGATGACGCGCATGTCGTCGACGTACCATTCCTGCGCGCTGATAGAGGATGTGACGCGTTTGCCCGCGGCGAGAATGTCGCGCGAGGCAATGTCGCGCGCTTCGATCATGTGGGAATGCTCGACGATGTCGCGCTCGATCTTGCAGGTGCCTTCGCGGATGAACGTTTCGACTTTCTTGCCGTTCACACCGCAGAAGACCGACGTGATCTTGGTGCGCGATTCCTTCTCGGCGAAGTTGAGCGCGCGCTTGAGGGAGAGTTGCGCCGCGGCGCGATCCTGGATTACCCCTTGCGACACGCACCCGTGCGCGGGCGCGGTGCCGTGGCCAATGACGTGAATGGTGCCGTCGAAGTCGCGGCGCGCCACGAGGGCGCGGATGTCCCGCGAACCGAAATCAACAACGCTGACTACCTCGCCTCTACCTCGCACGATATGTCCCCATTTCTATCCGATGCGCGCGATCGCCTGTCCCCGATCGCGCGCGGTGCCTGCTTGCGTCCCATTGAGTCAACGCTCCCTCCCTCGATTCCGCGCGGGAAGGGATTTGCCCCGGCCGCGGGATGCGGGCCGGGAATCGCTAAAAGAGCAAATCGTCGCCCGAGGCGCCGGTCGCTCCTTCCGCGTTGCGAATCTGTTCGATTGTCTGTTCGATGTCCGCGACGGACGCGCGCTGCCGGTTCAGGGCTTCGCGGGCGCGTTCCATGACGCTCTCGTTGTCCGCCTGTTTGCGCTGCAACTGCTTCACGGACTGGCGCGCGTCTTCGAGCTTCACGCGGGCGTCCTGTTCGCCGCTGAGCGTCGTGTCGAGAATTTCCTTCGCCTGGGATTCGAGCGTGCGCGCTTCGTCCAGGGCTTCCATGGCGGCGCCGCGCTGGCGCGTGGCCTCGTCGCGTTGCGCTTCGAGTTCGCGGATGCGCCGTTCGATGTCCGATATGCGGGATTCGATCCCGTCGAGGCTGCTTTGCATCGCCTGCGTGTGCCGGCCGCGGTCCAACAGGAGCGCGCGGCGTTCGCTAACCGCGGTTTCCGCTTCGGCGACGCGCGTTTCGCACAGTTGCACGGAGTTGCGCGAGGCATCGATCGCTTTGACGCCTTCCTGAAGCCGCGTTTCCGCGAGTTTGACGCGGGCCTCGGCTTCGGACGCCTGCGCACGGGCGATGCTCGCCGCCGCCTGCATGGCGAGAAGTTTCGCGTCGGCGATCGAACCGTGCTTTACGGCCCGGCGCGCGGTGTCGAGGAGGTGGGTCGCGGGGTCATCGGACTCGAAGGGTTCGTCATCGTCCGCGGCCGAAATAAGCACTTTGTCGTCATCGTCTTCGTGTACGCGGTCCGCGCCCCACGCGTCTTCGAGCGCGGGAATGCTGTCGTCGGCGCTAGCCACGTGTACTTGCTCCGGCGCCTCGAACGGCACGTCCACCGTTTCGGCGCGCACGGGCAGTGGCGGGGGTGCAACCGCTTCGACGGGACGCGCCGACCAGAACGAAAGATAGTCTTCGCATTCGCCGAGCCAATTCACCAGTATCGCGTCCTCGGCGCGGTCTTGCGCGTCGCCGTACACACCGCCGAACGCGTAGGCGAGTTCGAAGAAGCGGTCGTCGCGCGCGGCGCGGTTGCCTTCCACGAGCACGCTCATTCGTTCCATCATCTCCGCTGCACGGCGCGATCCTGCCCAGCCGTTTGCCGTCGCCCGCTCGAGGAGATCGCGGATGCCTTCGTGCATCGAGGCGAACACAGGGCCCAGCGCGGCGTCGTCTTCCTGTTCGATCCGCACAAGGCAATCGCACAGGCGGTCCAACACGACGGCGGAGTCCGGCGGCGCGGTTGGCGGCACGTTTGGCGCCATGTTTGTCAGGGCGGGCGGCTCGTCGCGCGGCATTTCGAGCACGGGCTCGGGCGCCGACTGCGCGAGCGCATCGATTTCATCCAACTCGAATACTGGCGGGGCCGCGGGGGCAGGTGCTTCCTCCGCGCCGGAAACGTCCGGGATTTCGCCCAGCTCGATTTCCTCGACGTCTTCGTCCGTGAAGGGCCGTTCCGGTTCCAGGATTCGGAGCGCCGGGCCGCGCGTTTCCGGTTTGGCGGGGCGGCGTTCGTCTTCGTCGCGGACCAGGACGAGGCCTTTGGCTGCGATGTCTTCGAGCGCGAGTTGGTAGCGCTCACGCCATTTGCGGATGACGCCCGAGCGGACCTTATCGACGATGAGATCGCCGACCATCAGGCAAAGAATCTCGTAGCTGTCGGCGAGGAAGGACACGCACTCGTTGGCGCGCCCGGCGTTTTCGTAGGTTTGGAGGACGCGTCCCGTTTCGGTGAGCGCCTCGACGAGGTCCTGCCACCGCTGCTCGACCGCAATCTCCACGGATTGGATGAGGTAGTTCATGCACTCGTCCGACCAGTGCTCCTGCGGGGCGCCGTTGCGCGCTTTGACGAATTGTCGCTGGAAACGCCCCAGCGCGGTAAGCAGGCGTTGTGTTGGGTCACTTGTCATAGCTGGGTCTTCCGCAAGGTTGTCGGTTACCGGGAGTGGCGGGGGAGGGGGGGTGTCGAAGCCCGGCTCGGTTTCGTTGGTATGTCCCTCGTGTTCGCTGGTAGATCGGTCGAGAATCCGAAGGGACAGACGGCTCCATGACCGGGACTTTTGGCTGAGTCGACCAAAGCGCATAGTGCTCACCCCTACCTATTGCTCGATTGTAGCACAAAGGGCGGGCATACGCAACATATTGTGGTGGAAGGGTGAATTGATACGAAATTGTCACCTGACTCGTGGCCCTCTAGTCAACCAATTACCCTGCCCTCACCCAGATTTCGGTACCTTCAATGGCGGTGTGGGGCCGGTAGTGGGTGCGAACAAAATCCATCAAAATGGGGTAGCGCTCTTCGTGCGGAATATCGTCGATAAGCGGGTACTTGCCGCGGTAAATGAGGTACTTCACGTTATTCACCTTGAGGTCCTCAATAATTTCTCTTTGAAAGATGTCCGGAGTTGCAAACCATAGTACCGGAAAGCGTGTCGGTGCGGGTTGATTCAACAAGTAGTACCACGAGGCTTCCGAGGTGAGCGTGAATACGGACTCGCCGGGGCCGAGGTTCGATTTGAGGTATGCGACGGTCTCCCGCGTGGCGGAATCGACGAACTGCGCGTCGGCAATTCGATACGGAAAGTTCGCTTCCAGGTGACGCGAGCGGCGCGCATCGTCGGCAATGCAGAGGCACGCGAGCGCCAATGCGGCCAGCGCGGCGTAAGCGACGCCGCGACTGCGATTCGCGGCGAGAATTGGCCGCGCGATGTGCTTGCCTAGAATCACAAGCGCGAGAATGGAGATCGGCAATAGACTGTAGGCCACGTGCTCCCAGTCTGCGCGCCCGGTTGCGTTGCGAACGTAGAGCAGGGAAATGACCAGCAGATGACACTCGATAAAGTATTGTTTCACGAATGCGCGCAGGCCGGCCATGATTCCGCCGCCGTTGTATACCTCCCCAATGAATCGGCTGCACATCCACAGCACGATGGCCGCGTATACGATGGTAACGCGCAAGTACGGCGAGAATGCGATTGGGTAGATGTGGCCGTCGGACAGTTCCTTGTAACGCGGCATTGTCAGGAACACGAAGTCGATGAATGCGCCGAACTGTCCTTGCAGGAGCGTCCCGAGCAATGCGGTCGCGGCAACCGCGCCGAGCACGCACCCGGCTACAAGCGCGACTCGCACGTGACGCGAGGAGTTCACCAAGTAGTACACGGTACTTACTGCGAATACGAACGAAACCGACAGGTAGAGTCCACGCTCGATAGAATATGCGAATGCGCCCAGTGAGATGAAGGCCAAAATGAAGCCCGCCGGACCGATCGCGAAGGACTTTGGGATTGCGGCTTTGCTTGATTCAAACAACGCGGCCGACGCGAGCAGACTCGCCATGAGTAAGACGTCCCGCGGCGGGAAGATGAGCAGAAGGCGCGGGTAACAGACGTAGCTTTTGTCGATGAGATGCCGATAGAAGAAGGTCGAAAACTCGCGCTGCATGAGCGCCAATATGCACAACGCCGGAATGGCGAGCCGGTAGTCGCCTTCGAAGGCGACGAATATGACGGCGGCGAGTAGCACCCACCCGATCACTTTGAGCGCGGACTCGAGCGTGCGCACACTCCCGATCGAGCGGCCGAACAGTTTGAACGCGAGCAACGACCGGTAGGGGTCCTGGAACAGGCCGTGGAGAAAAATGACGTCGCGGTAGGGGGCCTTGCCGTGTTCGAGCGACACGGCGGTCCCGAGGCTCTCGCCTTCGTGAAATGTGTCGAACGTCCCGGAGGCGTGGTAGGTGGGAACAGTGAGCGAGACCAGACCGGAGAACACCACGAATACTACGACGATCGCAATGCGCAGTGCGCGCGGAATCGTCGAAGCATCGTTCGAATCGGGGGGGGATTCGCGACTGAAGAGGAGGCGATTGAGCGCGCGAACTCTCACGGCGGTGATAACGAGCAGAAGCACCGACGGCATTAGTACAAATACCGCGAACCGAACCTGGTTGTTGGCGGGGTTGAAGCCTTGGCGGGCGAGGTCGCCGATTACGTTTAAGGGATTGCGAAACGGAAGCCGAATATGCTCCCACAATGCATAGCCAACACCGGATCCCGCCGCGAGCACACCAAGAAAAAACGCTGCGCGGAACAAGTTTCGCGCAGCGTTATGAGATCGCTCGTTACTCAAGGGACCAGTGTCGGGCATCGACAATTTCCAATGTTTGCGATTGACAAAGCCCCGGAAACGGTACAATCTGGGCGAACGCGGCGTGGCGCGCGGCGTTCCCTCCCCCGAAATCGACTAGGAGACGATTCCCTTGCCGCGTAGATACGCGAGGACTTTCTCCGTGCTTTCGTCAAGACTTTCAGCGCCGGTGTCAACGACCAACTCGGCATTCTCCGGCTCTTCGTACGGCGCGCTGATGCCGGTAAACTCCTTGATTTCGCCCGCGCGTGCCTTCTTGTACAGGCCTTTTGTATCGCGCTGTTCGCAGGTTTCCAGCGAGCACTGCACATAAACCTCGACAAAATTGCCGTCTCCGGCGATTTTGCGCGCCTTGTCGCGGTCCGCGCGATAGGGCGAAATGAACGCAGTCAATGCGATAACACCCGCCTGCGTGAACAGGGCCGCGACTTCGCCGATTCGGCGGATGTTTTCTTCGCGGTCTTCGGGCGAAAATCCGAGGTTCTTGTTCAACCCATGCCGTATATTGTCGCCATCGAGGACATAGGTGCGGCACCCCGCGTCGTGCAGGGCGTTTTCGACCGCGTGAGCCAGGGTGGACTTGCCGGAACCGGACAGTCCCGTGAACCAAATCACGACCGCTTTGTGGCCATTTTGCTTCTCGCGGTCGGCCTTCGTGATGTCTGCATGGTGCCACGTGATGTTCGTGGCCTTTACCTGATCTGCCATGAATCGCTCCATTTCGTTTACAGTTTTCGGCCCAGCAGCGCGGGCAGCACGGAAGCGTAGCAAATGAAGGGCACATAATCGAGTTTTTCGGGTTCGGGGAATTGCTCGCTCAGGAGGAGGCCATCGCCAAGTTCTCGCCAAGAGTCTTGCTCTGAATACTTGATTCAGGCCCTTGATATGAGCATGATTCGCGCACTATCCGATGGGTCACACCGGTCCGGTGCAGCGGGAAGTTCTACATGTCATATTCGGGAGTTGCCACCATGCGAAATCACACCGAGAAATTTGCGCGGCGAAGTTCGATTCTGATGGGAATCTTGTGTTCGCTGTGTATGGCGGGCATCGCCGAGGAAGCAGCGATCGCCGATCTGCCCAAGGCCGGTATTGACGGCAATGGCCCGGGGTGGCGCGCACTAACGGAGGCGGATTTTGTAAACGTGAACTGCGCGCCGGACACATGGTCGTTCAAGGACGGCATGATTCAATGTACCGGCACGCCGGTGGGCGTCATGCGAACGAAAAACAAAGTCACCAATTTTGAGTTGGTTGTCCAATGGCGTCACCTGAAATCGGCGGGCAACTCCGGCGTTTTTGTGTGGGTGACGGACGAATCGCTGAAGGACCTGCCGCCGAACAAGCTGCCGCACGGCGTGGAAGTCCAGGTACTCGATCACGGGTACAAAGAGAAATACGAGAAAGAAACCGGCAAGAAGGGCGACTGGTTTTCCACCAATGGCGACGTGTTCCCGGTGGGCAATACGAAGATGACGCCGTTTCCGCCGCTATCGCCGGATGGTTCGCGCAGTTTTCCGCGCAAGGAACTGGCGAAAGGCGCCGGGGAATGGAACCACTATTACGTGCGGGCGATCAACGGCGAAGTGCGGTTGTGGGTGAACGGCGAAGAGGTTTCGGGCGGCACCAACACGACGCCGAGCACGGGCTATCTTGCGTTGGAATCCGAAGGTTCGCCGATCGAGTTCAAGAATCTGCGCATTCGCGAATTGCCATAACAGGCGAAGAACCACCACAGGCCTTGCCGAAGGCGCAGCGATTGCACTATACGATTTTCGATACCCCCGTGTTGACGCCGGTGCTGCGCGTGATGGCGCATGCGACGCTGCAATTGCTCGGGTGGCGTGTGGACGGGCTGCCGCCTGACGAACCCAAGTACGTCGCGACGTTTGCGCCGCACACGAGCAATTGGGACCTGCCGATGGTAGTCCTGTTCGGATTGGTGCTCGATGTGAAGCTGCTGTGGATGGGAAAAATCTCGTTGTTTCGTTGGCCCGTCGGCGGGTTTCTCCGCTGGCTGGGCGGCCTTCCGGTAGACCGCGGCAAGGCGAACAACACGGTACTTCAAGCCATTCGATACATTGAGGATCGCGAGCGCATCGTGATTGGCATTGCGCCGGAGGGGACCCGCAGCAAGGTGACGGAGTGGAAGATGGGTTTCTATCACATTGCGAGTGGCGCACGGGTCCCCGTCGCCCCGGCGTATCTCGACTACGCGCGCAAATGCGGAGGGTTTGGTCCGATGATGATACCTGCGGGAAACATGGACAAGGAGGTACAGGAATTGCGCGCCTTCTACTCGCGTATCGCAGGAAAGCGCAGGCACGCGGCTGCTATCGAGGCAATGGGTACAAACGTCCATGACTAACCGCATTGCAGCCGCCATGACAATTCTCGTCGCCGCGAGTGCTGCCCCATGTTGGGCGTCTGGAAACGAAATATTGCCGACGGGCGACGCGCGGCCCGCCGTCGCCAGCGCGCATTTTCCCGATTGCGTTCACGAGTTCGTCTGGCGAAACTGGACAGCCGTGCCGCCGGCGAAGTTGGCGGGCGTGTTGGGCGCGACGGAGAACGATGTCGCCGCGATCGCCGAATCTATGGGGTTGCCGCGCGATGCGACGGTTGAGCCGTCGATGCGCCGGCGCGGTTACGTGACGCTTATCCGGCGCAATTGGCACCTTTTGCCGTACGAACAGTTACTCGAACTTCTCGATATGACAGCGGATGAGCTCTCCGTCATGCTGCGCGAAGAGGATTTTCTCTGGGTCAAGCTTGGCCGCGTCAAACCGCAGTGCGAGCCGTTGCGATACGCCGCGCCTGACGACGCGGCGAAGCAGCGCGCGGCGGAAATCCGCGCCGTTATTGAAAAGGACTTCGGGGCGGATTTGAATCGTCCGCGCGAACCGAGGTTCGATTTCGTGAGGCAACTTGCGGAGCCGATGCCGAATTACGCGTCTCGTAGTACTGCGTCTGCCGTATCGGGCGACATTCGCATCGTGTATTCGTATGTTGCGGTCTACGGCGACCCATTGATGAACCCCGAGTTGAATCCCTATCCCGACGGACTGTTGCAGCGGCTTTCGGCGAGCGGCATCAACGGAGTGTGGCTGCAAGGATTGTTGCGCGATCTCGCGCCCGGGGGCGATGTGTTTCCTGAGTTTGGCGTGGGCCATGAGAAGCGTCTCGCAAATCTCCGCGCGATGGTGGCTAGGGCGAAGCAATTCGGTATCGACGTCTACCTGTATTTGAACGAGCCACGCGCCATGCCGCACGGTTTCTTTGAGAAGCGGCCGGACATCGCCGGCGCGAAGGAAACGGAATTGACGGCGCTATGTACGTCACAGTCCGCCGTGCGCGAATGGATGGGCAATGCGCTTGCGCACATTTTCCGCGAAGTGCCCGGCCTTGGCGGAGTCTACACGATTACCGCGTCCGAGAACCTGACGAACTGCGCGTCGCACGGCGATTGGGGATCGTGCGCGCGCTGCAAGTACCGCGGTGACGGCGACATCATCGCGGAGGTGAACGCAGTCATCGAAGAAGGCGTGCATCGCAGCGCGCCCGAGGCCAAGGTCCTGGTGTCGGATTGGGGCTGGCGCGGGCATGGCGATGCGCCGGACATCATCGAGAAGCTGCCGAAATCCGTTTACCTCATGTCGGTCAGTGAATGGCACCTGCCCATCGAGCGCGGCGGCGTCACGAGCAGCGTGGGGGAGTACTCGATTTCATCGGTCGGGCCAGGCCCGCGCTCGTTGAGTCATTGGAAGGTCGCGAATGGTTTGGGACTCAAGACCGGCACCGAGATTCAATTCAACAATACCTGCGAAATCGCGAGCATTCCGTATCTACCTGTACTTGATTTGGTCGCGGAGCATTGCAGCAATCTGGAATCGAAAGCGAATCTTGACGCGTTGTTTATCGGGTGGACAATGGGCGGGCATCCGTCGCCAAACCTGATGATTCCCGAGCGGTTCAATCGTACGCCGACCCCCGGCATCGACAGTGTGCTCGACGAACTCGCGCGCGAACGCTTTGGCGAGACCGGCTCGCCGCACGCGCGCAAAGCGTGGACGATGTTCAGCGAGGCGTACCGCGAGTATCCGTTTCATATCAGCGTCGTCTACACCTCTCCGGTACAATGGGGCGCGGCAAATCCGCTGTATCCGACGAAGACGGGGTATAGCGCAACGATGTGGGGCATTCCGTACGACGATGTGAACGGCTGGCGCGGTCCGTATCCCGCGGAGGTGCTGGCGGCGCAATTCGAGAAGGTGGCCGCGGGATGGCAGCCGGCGATTGACGAGCTACAGAAGGCGGTTGACGCCGCGCCCGAGAATATGCGCGGGACCGCGCAGGCGGATCTCCGTTACGCACGGGCGGCAGCGATCCATTTCCAATCGGTCGCTAACCAAACGCGGTTCGTGAGAGCGCGCGATGCGCTGGCCGATACGGCGAATCCATTGTCCGATGACGAACGCACAGTGCGGCGCGCACAACTGACGCAACTCCTCGAAGCGGAACTTGCGCTCGCGCGGGAGTTGTACGCGCTGACGTGCGAAGATTCGCGCATCGGCTTCGAACCGTCGTGCCAGTACTTTTACCTTCCGCTCGATTTGGTCGAGAAGGTTGTCAACTGTCGCTGGCTGCTTGGACACATTGGGGAATGGGCCGCGTAGCACAGGTGTGACCGGCGAGTGTTTAAGTCTCTTTCCAATACCCCGGCAGGCCGGGCTTGGTTTGGACTACGATTTCACGGATCGCCTTGCGCGTATCGGGTCCGAGATGGACGTGATTCTTGCTGAAAACGACACCGGTCAGCACGCCCCACAGACGCGCGTAAACGTAATCTTTCATTGCGTCCGGAAGCGCGTCGAACTGCTGCGAATAGATCAGGTAGCTCAAAGGAAACTTGAACAGGCGCGTCTGAAGGTCGAAATCGCGTAATGACCGTCCTTCGGCGTCCCGCGGACCCAGTCGCGCGAACACATCGGCGAACCCCGACGTGCCGCTGACCGGGGACGCCATGGGCGCTTCGCCTGCGAACACCATGTAATCGACCAGCCGGTCACCAATCCCCTTGATGATGTGCTGCGTGGTTTCGGAAAGTGCGGCGGGATCGCGGTTTAGTATCTTGTCCACTTCGGCCTGCCGGGCCAGGGCAATGCGCGTCTGAAAGTTGGCCTCCGTGAGCAAGTTGTGCATCCGCGTCTGGTGTTCCAGAACCAAGAGCGCGACAATATCGCTGTGCGGGACCAATTGTTCTTCGAGGACGGTGCGATTGTCGAGTGTTAGCCGGTTAGCCCCCGCCTCCATGTTGACCGTTGCGTCGCGCTCTGTTTCCGTTGCGATGACATTTCCCATGTGGCGCATGTTTCCATGCTGGCCCGTCACGTACCACCCGCCCCAACGTTCCTCCCACGGGCTGGCTTGGGTGGTCACGAAGGATCCGGCCTTCAAGATTGGATACCCGTCGGCCGCGGTGAAAACGGAGCGAACGATGTGGCCGGGTACGCCGCCCGTCAGGACGGAGCCGTGGCATTGCAGGCACATATCGCGCTGGCGCACGAATTGCGGCCGCTCACTCCGCTCCTGCACGAGCGTGTAGAAAACCGTGCCCAAGTCCGGATCCGTCGCGGAGATTTCGACGACTTCACCGCCCGGCACGCGTCCGATGTATACGTCGTCGTTGAAATAGATGGACCGTGGGTTTGCCGGAGAGATGAATTGAATTTGAAGACTTGTCTTTGAAAACACCAGAACTTGCGATTCAACGGGAATCGAGAACGCATCGAGTAAGGACTTTACATAACCAATCCCGGGTTCGTAGCCAAGCGCTGCTGTCCCGTTGTCAATTGCGGCCTGGAGCCGCGAGACGGCGTTGTTCGGAACTGCTTTGCCGTATTCGATTGGTGGCGCGTCGAATTCGTCGTCGGCGATTCCGGCAAACGGAAACAGGTGGGCAAGCAGGACGACAACGCCCCCACTAACTCGCAGCTTCGGATTCCCCTTCTTCATTGAAAGCCTCAACGCGCGGCCCGGCGACAGCGCCAGCAAATTCTGCGCATTCGTACAATCCCCCACGCGACAGTACCCAATTCGACGCGTGAACGCAACGTGGCGGGTCGGCCTGCGCTTAGATTGTTGGCGTTTGCATCGACTACGATAGCGCGGAACGGCGAACGCAAGGCCGCGGGGAACCCATGTTACGCGACGATCAAATCCGGGCATGTGCCCAGTACGTGTTGCAGCGGGCGAGGTTTGTCATCGAAACCTATGGACCGCGTCCGCCGGGAAGCGAAGCGGAACGCAAGACACAAGAGCTGGTGAAGGCGGACCTCGAGGCGTGCTGCGATGGCCCGATAGCGTTTGAAGAGTTTCACGTCGCACAAAAAGCATTCTTCAGCATGCAGGCGGTCGGCGGTGTGCTGACCTTGGCCGGCGTGGGGCTTTACTGGATTCACCCCGCGATTACGCTGCTGACGGGCATCGCCACCGTGACGGTCATGTACAATCAACTGCTCCGCTACCGGCTGTTTCTCGATCCGTTCTTTTCGAAGAAGCCGAGCTACAACGTGGCGGGGCGCCAGTCACCGTCGCGCGGCGTAGAGCGGCGCATCATTCTCAACGGACATCCTGACGCCGCATACGAATGGCGGTTCAACTATCTGGCGCCAAGGTGGTTCCCACTGATCGTGCTGTACACGTTGGCGGGCATGGTCGTGCTGTTGGCGGGCTCGGCGATTGCCACGATCGCGAGCATCGCCGCGCCGGTTGCGTCCGCGACGTTGGTGAATGTCATCGGCATAATCATTTTACTGCTTGCTCCCGCGGGTTTCGTCGGTATTCTATTCAACAATCTGAGCGTCGTCGCGGGTGGCGCGAACGACAACCTGAGCGGGACGTTCATAGCTGTCGGCATACTTCGGGCGATGCGCGAGCATGGCATCCGGCTCGAGCGGACAGAGTTGATGGCTGTGATTACCGGCTCGGAAGAAGCGGGCCTGCGCGGCGCGAAGGTCTGGGCAGAACGCCACAAGTCCGAATGCAACGATGTTGAGACCATCGTGATCGCGCTCGATACGTTTCGCGATTTGCCGTATCTCACGATCTACAACCGCGACATGAACGGCACCGTCGCGCACGATCAAATGGTCTGCGATCTGCTCAAACGCGCGGCGCTTGCAACGGGACGCGAATTGCCGTTCGGATCCATTCATCTTGGGTCTTCCGATGGCGCGGCGTTCACGCAGGCGGGCTTTCGCGTTGGCATGTTGGGCGGCATGGACCCTCACCCCGCGCATTACTACCACAATCGCCGCGATTCGTGGGAGATCATGAACGAGGAGTGCATCCGCGCGACGATCGAAGTACTGATCGAGGCGATTCGAATGTATGACAGCAAAGGTCTCGGAAGGCAATCGCCTTAACCTGGCAGCAGTACTTCCAGTATCTGCTGATGCGGGCTGTCGGTTGGCACGAGGGCGGAGACCGCGCGATCGAATGTCACGAATTTGCCGCCAAAGTGACTGGCTAGACCCAGCAGATATGCGTCGACTACTTGTCTATGGCCGACCAATAATTCCGCGGGTACCGCCGGGGCTGTTAGCGGTACAGCGTCGCTCCAAAATACATGGTTGTCGAGCGATGTAAACCTGCGGAGTAGTGCGATCGCGTCCGCCGGATCGCAAGCTTCCGCAAGGATTTTGGGATTCGACGAGATACGGATGAATGCACATTGCGTGAGCGGGCATGTCGCCCATTGCGCCGAACGATGCGACTTGAACCATGTGCGGGCATATCGATTGTGAACATGGCTCGGCCATGCCAAGGCGAGGAGCACGTTGACATCGAGCAGCGCGACACTCACACCTCGTCCTCAATCCTCTTCACGTCTTCCAGAGTAATTGGCGGCGAGCCGGGCGAGACCTTGAACATCGGAAAGTCACAGTCGTCACATTCGACATCGACTCGCGTTGCAGCTCCAAGCCCGCGTCGTGCGAGGTCGGAAAGCGCGCGGCCAACCGAGATGGACTTGGATTGTGCGAGCGCCTTGGCTACGGCTAGCATATCGTCGTCTATGGATAAGGTAGTTCTCATACCAGCAGTATGGCTTGCGCCAGGCGCGATGTCAAGATGTTAGAGCATCATGATGTCGATAGCCGCCACGAATGTATAGAGGAACCCCACCGGGCTGCCGTTCCGCACGCCCTCCCGGCTATTCGCAGCGTGACTTGCGCCACACATGACCAAGCGAGAGCGTTCCGTGCTTTCTGCGACGCCTGAATTTGTCGGTAGTCTGGCGCAATACGTACCGGCGTTTGCGGGGCCAACGCTTTACGGTGGTCCGTCTTTGGACACCTTCAGGGCATCGCTCGCCGACCGGGCACACACCGTTGTCGACACCGAAGGCGCAGGGCCGTTCGACTGCGTCGTTCGGTTCGTACAACCTGAGGAGGCTGAAAATGGTGGAACGGTCATTCGCGACGTGGCGCGGGCGTTGGGCGCAAATGGTTGCGCACTGTTCGTACTGTTACCCGGCGCTGGCGCGCAATCGCTGGAATCGATTGCGCAATGGCTGGGCACGGAGGCCTTAGCGCTCTACCGGCACCACACCGTGTCAACCGCTGGGTCGGCGGACGGTGGCCAGGGCTATATCGCGTTCGCGGTGCGCTCGACGTACAACCCGCTGCTCCACGCGCGCGACCTGATGATGTCTGGGCATGCCGACTGGGCGTTCGACGTTCTGGTACATATCCCCGCGGAACTTCAAACCGATCCTCAGATCGCGGCGCGCATCGCGGCGGAGAAGTTGGTGTGTCTGCTTGCGTGGGACCGGGCGGCGGGGGAGAAGGATCGGCTCGCGCGGTTCTTCTTTAGTCAGGCGACGTTTTACAACGCGGTCGCGGTGGCGCCAGCGGCGCGCGAGGTGTATCTCTGTCACGGAGAGTTTTGGAGACGTATTGGCGATGTGTCGATGCGTCAACGCCTGTTGCGTTCGGTGTTTCACGTTGCGCCCGTGGCGGAGAGTCAGCAGGTCGAAATCCTGGAGGGCGTGACGGAACCGCCGCGCCGCACGTTCACGCCTCCGGCGTGGCGCGCACCCGCGAAGCTGCCGCGCGTACTTTTTGTGATGCATCCGCGCCCGCACTATGGGCTTGATGTCCAGTACTACGGACTGTGCGAAGTGCTCGGCGACGCGAACGTGGTCGAGTTTCCGTACAAACCGACGTTGCACGGCGCGAAACCGGCCGAACTTGCGCACTATCCATGCATGTTCAATCGCGCGGGCACGCCGCTGCTCCTTGATGAGGTTGTGACGCAACTGCGTCGCGGCGAATTCGATCTGGTCATTTACGGTGATCTCGAGGCAGGCATCGACTCATCCGCGGCCAAAACCATCGTGAGCGCCGCGGGCAACATTCCCGTTGTACTATTTGATGCGCAGGACGATCCGCTTGACCAGTGGGCCAAGATGAACGAGTTTGTCGGCGGCGGATTGCGGCTGTATTTCAAGCGCGAAATGCTGGCGTGCTGGGATTATGGCGAGCATACCGTTCCGATGCCTTTTGCATACGCGGACGAGCGCATACCCAGCCTCGACGCAACACCACGGAACGAACCGCTTTTCTGGGCGGGCCACCGCCAGTTTGGCCTGCGGCGACTGTACCTCGAACAGATCGAGTCGTTGTTCGGCATGGACCTGAACAAGAGCTATTCGCAGGACGAGTATTCCGCCGCGTTGCGCGGAGCGCGTATTGGCCTGAACATATTTGGATTTGGATTCGACACCGTACGCTACTGGGAGATTCCCGCGCATGGCGCAATGTTATTGGCAGAGCGCCTGCCAATTTACGTACCGTTGGACTTTGTTGATGGAGAATCCGCGGTGTTTTTTGATGACTTGCCCGAATTGGAGGACAGGCTGACGTACTGGATGGCGCATGGCGACGAGGCGGCACGAATCGCGGCGCGAGGTCGTGAGCATTTATTGCGGCACCACACGGCGAGCGCCCGCGCGCGTCAAATGCTCGGTTGGGTGCAAGCGCGCGTCGAGGGTTGGGGGAGGTGATGACGAAAACCGTGCGCGCGCCTGGGCTTCGCCCATTATCGTTTTTACTTGTTGCGCTTTCATTGTCGATTGGGTGGGGCATTCGCGGGAATTTTGGCCACGAATACGGCGCGATGATTCCGGGCGCGTTGGCGGGAATCGCCGCGTGCCTGTTATCAGGCCGCGAGGACTGGCGCGAGCGCGTCGCGTACTTCGGCATGTTCGGCGCGCTGGGTTGGGCGTTTGGCGCGTCGATTTCGTACATGCAAGTCATCTCGTACACGCATTCCGGCCACGCGCCGTCTCAGTTGTACGGGTTCTTCGGACTATTCGTCATTGGCTTTCTGTGGGCTGGCATGGGAGGCGCGGGCACGGCGCTTCCCGCTGTCGCGGATCGTGACCGACTCACCGAGTTGTTCCGCCCTCTCATTTGGGTTTTTGCCTTTTGGGCCGTGCTGAAACTTGGCGAGGTCCCCGCCGTGATGGCGTATCGTCACTACGTGTGGGGAGAAGACCCGAACGCGTTCGACAAGTCCGGGCACCGGCAAGAAAGTCCGTTCTATTGGTTCGATGCAGATTGGATGCAGGCGCTACTCGCGGTTGCTGCCATGCTCGCGTTCGATCTGTGGGACCGCCGCCGCGAGCCGCAGCGTGTCGTGCTGTTGCTTCCGTTTGCGCTCGTTGGATCGACCGCAGGCCATTTCGCATTCGTGGCACTGCGCGCAGCGGGTTTGACTGAGAATCTCGCGGCGTACCTCGTTCATCCACAAGGCGACACGACGAAATTCTCAGCCGACAACCTGTTGACCAATTGGCCGCAGTTTCTCTCGGACTTCCCCAATGCGATCGGTGCGCTCATCGGACTGATTCTTGGGTTAACGGCGTATTTCAAGGTCTACGGAAAGTTTCGATCGGGGTCGTCGCTGTATCTCCACATGGCGCTGGGTTGGTTGATCTCGTTTCTAATCATGCCGGTGATTCTCAGCAATGCATTTGCGGAGTACGGCGGATTCCGAATGACACCGCCGCGCAGCGACGATTGGGCGGGCATCTGTGGCGTAATGGCGGGTATGCTGATCTACGTGTTTCGCAACGGCCTCGCGCCGGTCGGGTACGCGTCGCTTGTGAGCGCGTTTGTGGGCGGCATCGCGTTTCCGGGAATCGCGTGTCTGAAGCTAATCATGGTATGGCCGGGCAACCCGTATCGATTGAATCCCGATCGGCTCAGCCCCAGCCCGTCGGCTGATATCGAGGCGGCATGGGCGCACTGGCAAGGCGCGAACTGGCACAGCTTTCTCGAGCAAAGCTACGGGTTCGTGAACGGCATTGGCATCGCGCTCGCCATGGGGCTGCTCGCAACACGCGCGCCGCGCTTGGCCGACAGTGACGTGTCTCGCGCCACGCGCCGATGGACGCAGGTGTTCGCGGCGAGCTTTGTCCTGGTGCTGCTCACCTACCTCAATCTGGTCAAGAACGTCGTTGTTTGGACGAACGAGGGCGTTAAGCCCGTGCAGGCGACGATGAAGGCGCCGCTGTTCGATAGCATCGAATTGAGCGCCGCGGCGTGGTTCAACCTTACCTACGCGCTGATCGCGGCTGTTGTGGTGTTGCTGCTGGCGCGGCACCTTGTGCGCCCGATTGCGCTGATTCCGAGGCCGTCGCTGGGCAAGTGCCAATTGTTCTATCTTGTGTTTATGTGGACGATGATCATTGGCAATTTCGAGCGCGCGCTGAACGGGTTCAACGAGCAGCGGTTGTTGACCGAGTGGATCATCATTGTAAATGGACTGATCTGCACGGCGATGGTCCTGACGCTTCCACGCGACGAGGACACATGCGATGTATCGCCGCTTCGCCGTTGGTCGGCAAGTGTGGGACGCGCGGTCGGTGTCGGCATCGTGGCATCGATCATCGCGATATTCGCGCAGTTCGGCGCCGTTCGCGTGCTCTACGGAGACCGCTTCGCCGGGCACGCCGGAAGGGACGGCAAGGGCCAGACACGTTTCGGCGAGGACGCGGAGTGGAAGATTCGGCCGAACCTCCGCAGAGGGGAGCACCAATAGCGGTCGCAACATCTTGAAATTCGTGCCCTTAACGTGGGAATCTAAGCGAACGACGCTGAATACCTCGAAGGCCATCCGCGTCTGATTTACGTAACGCAAACCCATGGGTCGTACTCGACCGGGAGACCTTTATCATGCGAGGCACTGCACTCCTGATTTGCCTGGCCGCCACGGCCGGTTTGCTGGCCGCGCCTCAGGCCGACGCCCAGCCGAACGTCATCAAGATTGTATCCAGCCTGCCGCACACCGGGAGCGCAAACGCGCAGACGACGACAATCGTAAACGGCATCAAACTCGCTATCGACGAGGCGGGCGGCAAGGTCGGTGACTTCACGATCCAATACGAGCCGTGGGACGACGCGTCGCCCGAACGCGGGCAATGGGATCCCGCCATCGAAGCGGCCAATGCCGACAAGGCCATCGCGGACCCGAACGTGATGGTCTACATCGGCACGTATAATAGCGGCGCCGCGAAGATTGCGATGCCGAAATTGAACGCGGCCCATCTGCTCATGGTGAGTCCGGCGAATACCTGGCCGGGCCTGACGAAACCGGGTGTGGGCGAAGCGAACGAGCCGATGATCTATCGTCCCAGCGGTAAGGTAACGTACTTCCGCGTCGTACCCGCGGACGATATCCAGGGTATGGTGGCCGCGCATTGGGCAAAGGACATGGGCTGCCAGAAGGCATTCGTGCTGCACGATCGCGAGTTGTACGGCAAGGGCATCGCGATGATGTTCGATAAGGCCAGCAAACCGATTGGCCTGGAGGTCGTCGGCTTCGAGGGGGTCGATTCCAAAGCATCGAACTATCGCTCCCTGGTTACAAAGATTCGCCAGAAGCGACCGGACCTTGTCTACTTCGGCGGCACAACGCAGTCTAACGCCGGGCAACTTGCGAAGGACATTCGCGCGTCGGGCCTCAATGTGAAATTCATGGTGCCGGACGGTTGCTTCGAGAATGCGTTCATTCAATCCGCCGGCGCGAACAATCTCGAAGGGAACACGTTCATCACGTTTGGCGGCCTGCCCGCGGACAAGTTGACCGGCAAAGGCGCGGAGTTTTACGCGAACTACAAGAAGAAATACAACAGCGAGCCGGAAGCGTACGCGGCGTACGGCTACGAAAGCGCGCGCGCCGCGCTCGAAGCGATTCGTATCGCGGGCAAGAAAGACCGCGCGGCGATTTCGGAGGCGTGCGGCAAGATCAAGGATTTCGACGGGCTGCTGGGGAAATGGTCGTTTGACGAGAACGGCGATATCACGTCGAAGACCCTCAGCGGCAACACGGTCAAAAACGGCAAGTTCGAGTTCGTAAAAATCCTCGGGCAGTAACGGGATCCGAAGCAGGAAGGCCCCCGCGCAGCGATGACGAACACCGAGGTTATTATCCAACAACTGATCATCGGCCTGTCCAATGGCATGATCATCGCCCTGATCGCCCTCGGATACACGATGGTGTACGGTATCATCGAACTCATTAACTTCGCCCACGGCGATTTGTTCATGCTGGGCACCTTCCTTGCCCTGACGATTCTCGGTGTGCTCGGCATCGATCAACTTCCCGAACCGGCGATGATCTCGTGGTCCGTTTTGCCGCTGTTCATTGCGGTACCGCTGTTCTGCGCGGGATTGAATTGGAGCGTGGACCGGCTTGCGTACCGGCCGCTGCGGTCGGCGCCACGGCTTGCCCCGCTGGTCTCCGCGATTGGCGTGTCCTTTGTGTTCGTGAATATCGGTTTGTTCTGGGGCGGTGTGCCGATGGACGTGTTCAGCGGCGGTGTTGCCGCGGCGGCCCCGAAGGATTTTCCCGCGCTCGTATCGACCGACAATCTGTTGGGCGAAGACAGCAATATCTTCGTCACATGGAACGAAGTGTTGGTGTTCGGCATGACGTTGCCGATGATGATCGCGCTAAGCCTGCTGGTGAAGTTTACGCGCCTCGGCAAGGCGATGCGCGCCGTCGCGCAGAATCAGATGGCCGCGCGCCTCATGGGCGTCGACGTGGACCGCGTGATAGGCGCGACCTTCCTCATCGGCGGCGCGCTCGCGGGAATCGCCAGTGTTGTGTATGCCTCGTACAACCAGACCATTTACTTTCAGATGGGATTTCGCGTCGGGATGGACGCGTTTACCGCGGCCGTGCTCGGGGGGATCGGCAGTCTGCCGGGCGCCGTGCTGGGCGGCATTCTGATCGGCGTCGTGCGCGCGGCCAGCGATCAATACATTGCCACGGAATGGACCAACGTCGTTGTATTTACGATCCTCATTGTCGTGCTCACGTTCCGGCCCTCCGGATTGCTGGGCGCGCACGTCCGCGAGAAGGTGTAGCGCGGCATGCTCGGGGGGATTCGCCGCGGCCTTGTTGTTAACGCCGTTTGGGTGCTGTTCGCGGTCGCGGCCGTCATTCCATTCCTCGATATGCTCGTGCCGCAGGAGTACCGCATCGCCGGATTGATGCGGCCCATCTTTATCTTTGCGATTCTCGGCCTCGGATTGAACATCGTCACAGGCTACACCGGCCTGCTCAACCTTGGCATCGCGGCGTTCATGGCGATCGGCGCATACAGTTATGCCATTCTCACGTGCGAGATTTATCCGTTTCGATTGGGGTTTACGGCTGCTTTGGCGATAACTATCGGCATCGGGGCGATGGCGGGCGTGGTGCTCGGTCTGCCGACGATTCGGCTGCGTGGCGATTACCTGGCCATCGTTACGCTTGGGTTCGGCGAAATGGTCCAGGATTCGCTGAAGAACCTCGACAACATCACGCAGGGTACACAGGGAATCAATCCGCTTCCGGCGCCCGCGGTTTTCGGTCACACGCTCGGTATGCAAACGATTCTTCCCTCGTACTATTTCTTCCTCGCGCTGGTTGGCATCGTTGTCGTGTTCAGTCGAAACCTCGAACATTCCCGGGTGGGGCGTTCGTGGATTTCGATCCGCGAAGACGAAATCGCCGCGACGTGCATGGGCATCAATCCGGTCAAAGTTAAGTTGCTGGCATTTGCGATGGGCGCTGCGCTGGCCAGCATGTCCGGCGGGCTGTGGGCGGCATATCTCGGCTCGACCGGCGAGCCGGGGAATTACGATTTTCAGATTTCGATTATCGCGCTTTGCATCGTCATCATCGGCGGTATGGGAAACATCGGCGGCGTGTTGCTCGGCGCGTTTGTCATGATCGGATTCAACTCCATTCTGCTCGTAAAGCTGACGACGCTCCTGCAACAAAAGGGCTGGATGAACACGCAAAACGTACTGACGGTCCCGGGCAATTGGAAGTACATGATTTTCGGTCTTGCGCTTATTCTCGCGATGCGTTTCAAGCCGGAAGGCCTCCTGCCGTCGCGACAACTCAAGGCCGAACTCCACGAAGCCGCGGACGAGCGGCGATCGAAACAGGGAAAGGTCCGTGTGCCGTGAGCCTGCTGAGCGTGGACAATGTCACCATCCGGTTCGGCGGCTTGACGGCGGTCAACGAGGTGGACCTTCAGGTCGAACGCGGCCAAATCTTCTCCGTGATTGGTCCCAACGGAGCGGGCAAGACGACCGTTTTCAATGTCATTACCGGCGTTTACGAGCCCACCTGCGGCTGCGTGCGCATCGATGGCCGGTCCGGCGCGCGGCCGGTGTCCCTGCGCACCGTGTTGGGCATCGCGTTTATCACGCTTGCCACGGCCGCCGGGTTTGTGATTGCGCTCAATATTCGCGGACTGTGGGACGCCACCGTCACGGCGAACTACGTGTTTCAGGAGGCGTTCCCGTGGGGCAAATCCATCGGGGATGCTGTCGCGTTTTTCCGCGAACTGCCTTGGACGTCGAGCATGCTGCCGGCCCTCGCCGGCGGGCTCGTTGGATTCGCCGGGGCCGTCGCGGTGTGGCGCCGCGCACGCTGCACGCCGGACGTCATAGCCTGCGGGGGCATTGCGCGCACATTTCAAAACCCGCGGCTCTTTCATCAAATGTCCGTGCTGGAAAACGTTCTCGTCGGAATGGATACCAAATTCCGTTCCCGGTTCTGGCACGCGGCGCTGCGGCTGCCGTTGTTCTTTCGCGAGTACCGCGGCGCCGAAGCGAAAGCGATGGAATTGCTCAAGTTTGTGGAATTGGACGACGACGCCAGCGCGCCGGCGGCTTCTTTGTCGTATGGACACCAGCGCCGGCTGGAAATCGCGCGCGCGCTTGCGAGTGAGCCAAAACTTTTATTGCTGGACGAGCCCGCGGCGGGAATGAACCCGAGCGAGTCCGACGACTTGATGGTCTTGATCCGCAAAATTCGCGAGCGCGGCGTTTCCGTGATGCTCATCGAACACCATATGGACCTTGTCATGGAGGTATCCGATCGCATCGCCGTTCTCGATTACGGCAACAAGATCGCGGAAGGCACGCCGGACGAAGTCCAAGCCAATCCGAAAGTACGCAAGGCCTACCTCGGCACGGAAGACGCCTGATGGCCGCGCCATTGCTTTGCATCCAGAACGTCGTTGCCGGCTACGGGCCGATCGAAGCCCTCAAGGGCGTGTCGCTCGAAGTGCACAGCGGAGAGATTGTCACGCTCATCGGCGCGAACGGCGCGGGCAAGTCGTCGACCCTCATGTGCGTGTCCGGGTTGTTGCGCGCGCGCAGCGGCGCGGTGCACTTCGACGGCGCGGACATCACGGGCTACAAGCCGCACACGATAGTCGAGGAGGGCCTCGCGCAGGTACCCGAAGGCCGCAAGATTTTCCCGCGGCTTACGGTGCTCGAAAACCTCGAACTGGGAGCGTACCTGCGCCGCGACCAGCAGGCGATCAAACTCGATATTGAAAAGGTCTATAACCTGTTCCCAATTCTGGGCGAACGCAGGCGGCAACTCGGCGGGACACTGTCCGGCGGCGAACAGCAGATGCTCGCCATTGGCCGCGCGCTGATGAGTCGTCCGAAAATGCTGTTGATGGACGAGCCGTCCATGGGCGTCGCGCCGATACTTACCGCAAAAATCTTCGCGACCATACGCGAGTTGAACAAAGAAGGCATGACAATACTTCTCGTGGAGCAGAACGCACACCTTGCACTGAAGACGGCGCATCGCGGGTATGTCATCGAAACGGGAACGATCGTACTCGAGGAAAAGGCGGAGCTGCTGCTGAAGGACCCGCGCGTCAAGGAAGCCTACTTGGGCGACGACGACGATTGACGCGGCCCGTCTCCGGCCTTCGGCTTGAGCACCAGGTATGAATGAAAGCGTGCCACTGGTTCGTAGTGCTGGAAGACTTTCTCCACAAAACCCGGGGGAAAGTGCAAGCCGCCGTAATGCGTCACGCCGAGCCATGCGCCGTCCAGCTCGAATTCGCCGGTTTCCCTGTTTTCGATCGGCGTCAGCACCACGCCACTGAAGAACTGCGCTTCGATTCTCGACCATAGGTCGTCGCGCACGCGTGGGTCGTTGGCGCTGGCCAGCCGCAGATTGAACGCGTCCAGCACATAGGGCGTGTCGCCGCCGATCACCGGAACCCACGGGTCTTCCGACAGCACCGGGCCTGACGTACCTTTTGCGGCGTTGAACGCGTTGATGCGGTCCCGTTGGAGCGGTTCCGGGAACGCGTAGAGCGCAATCCCACACACGATGAGGATCGCGGCGCTGGAGACAAATCCCGAGATGGAAAGCAGTCGCCGTGCAATTGGCGCAAGTGATGCCTGATTTGCGAGCACAACAAGCAGCACAACGCCCGCGACGTGAAGGTCGAGTAGGTGGTTGAAATCGATTCCGGGCGATCCGAATATGAGTACCGTCGCCGCCAATGTCCATAGAAAATATTGCGCCGGCAGCTCTCGGAACGACGCTCGCCGAACCGTGGCCACACCCAGCGAAGCCGCAAGAAAGAATGGCAGAAACCCGAGATCAGTGCAGGCAAACAAACCGAACTTCAGCGGCGCTTTGAGAATATCGGCCATACCCGCGCCGCCGGAGCCGCAAACGCGCATGGATTCAACTACGCGCCCATCGCTGGCCCAAAATATTGCGGCGACGCACACAAGCATGCCCGCGGCGGCCGCAAGCCCCATACGAACCGCGCACTTCACGTGACGCGCAAGGATCAGCGTCGAAATGCTCGCGGCAAGACCGAACAACGTCGTAATCTTGGCCGAGAACGCGAGCACAAAAAGAAGAACCGGTACCCCCACGTGGATTGAATCCCGGCCGCGTTGGCGCGCCAACAATGCGAGACCCCACGCGTTGAGCGCAGCCGGTAGAAGATCGCCGCGGATTGTAGTGATTGCGAGTTGGCTTGCGATGGACGCGAGGCTGAGCACAGCACCGCAAACCGCCCAGTTGCGCGAAACGCCCAACGCCCGCAACAACGCGAACACGCCGGTGAGCAGACCGGCGGCGGAAGTACCCGTGAGAATCGAGCCGGCAATAACCGGGTCATTCATGGTATTAATCAGTACGCCGTGCAGCGCGAAGTGAAGGGGCATGTAACGTGTGCCGCCGTAACCCAATGGTCCCATGATGGACCTGTACAACGTTCCGTGTGCGGCATCGACTGCCAATGCCGTCCATGACCCGCTTACAAACCGAAGGCCAGCGCCGCGAATGAGCATCACGCAAACGCACACAAGGGTCGCGGCCACCAGTGCCGCGCAGGATGCCCGAAGGAGACGGTCAGGTTGGTGTGGAGTGCCAGCAGGCAAATTGGATGGCGTCACTAACATAACTGCAACACGCTACCGGGGACTCGATCGAAACGTCGCCGGTTTCCGTACAAAATAAAAGTGCTCCCGGGAATGCCCGGGAGCACTTGGCGATACGTACTTTTGGCGCGGAGGTTTATTCCTGCCACTCTTCTTCGACAGTTTCTTCGTCGGCCACGATTTCTTCGTCGCCTTCCCCGCCTTCGACGTCGATGGCCTCGCCCAACTCGGCGTCGGCGGCGACTTCCTCGCTCTCGACTTCCAGCACGGTTTCGGCGACGACTTCCTCGTCGGTACCTTCGTCTTCGTCGGACTCGGTGTCCTCGAAGCCGGTATCGGTGCTGTCGAACTCGGCGGCGGTTTCGAGATCGCCGACGTCAGACACGGCTTCGTCTCCGTAGCCCGCGGGGAGGCTGACGGCCAGTTTGCGCGCGCCTTTCTTCAGCGCGGGTCGGCGTGCAGGCCGATCCTCGGAAGGCCCAAGGCGAACAAGTTCGACGTCGTCGGGATGATCCTTCGGGCGCCACTGGTCGTCCGGGCATTTGAACCCGTATTTCTCCGCGCCCCATTGAGTGAACCTGCGGTTGCACTTGGGGCAAACGTATTTGACAGCCATTATTGGGGAAACTCCATGTCCGACACCCACAAAAGCGCAGGATTATACCAGACGGGTCAGGGTTTGCAAATCGCCCATTTCAGGAAGCCACCGGACTTTGGGTATTTCGGCGGCCGGTTGATTGTAAGTCGTTATTTTATAACAAGTTAGTGCTGGCGAGCGGCTTTGCCGCGAAACCGTGGAATAAGCACCCAAACGAGGACGGCTACCGTCAGCGTGCCCGCTCCGGCCGCCAATGCGAGCAGTATTTGGGCCCAGGACTGCACAACAAACACGGTCATGTAATCGAGGTAGCCCATCGCGCCGGGAAGCGCGCGAAACGACCAGCCCTGATAAAACGCAAGCGCGGGCACAACGACGACGGTAAGCGCAACCATCGCAAATAGAATCATGCTCGCGACCACCCGCGATTGGAACCCGTGGCGTTCGTGCGACGCCATCGCCGCGACACGGACGCGTTCCTCGACGCGCCGGTGGAAACCCGCCGGCACCGCGCGCATCGGCTCGCTCTTCAGCGCGTCCTCGATAAAGCGATCGAGATCATTCATGTTGTTCAGGTCCATTGGTCCCCATCTCCTTCTCGACAATCTTCCGCAGTTGTAGTCTCGCTCGATGCATCCACGTCTTCAGCGTGCCCATCGGAATTCTCATGGCTTCCGCGATGTCCTCGTAAGGCACTTCCTGAAGATAATAAAGCGACACAATGGTCGCGTACCGCTCGGGCAATTTCGTCACGCAGCGCCGGACGAGTTCAGGCATATCACTGGTTTCCCCGGGTTGAGTGGAGACTTCGTCCTCGTGGGACGGCGTGAGTTCCACTTCGCCCCGGCGCTTGCGCCGGTTGAGTTCGGTGAGGCACACACTCGACGTGACGCGATAGAGCCAGGTCGAAAAGCTGCAATCGCCGCGAAACCCGTGCAGCAGCCGGTAGGCCTTCAAAAACGCTTCCTGCGCCATGTCTTCGGCGAGCGAATTGTCGCGCATGAAGCGGTAGGCGAGGTTGAAGACGATGCGTTCGTGACGTCGGATCAATTCGGAGAAGGCCTCGACCTCGCCGGCGCGGGTGCGCTGTACCAGCGCAAGATCGGAGTCGTCCGTCATCCGCGCCCTTTCCGCATTTGGCCAAGCGGCCGCCGTGGTGGAAGCCATTACTCGCTCCTCGCAATCACGATATTACCATTGAGCGTATCGAGATTTATCCGGGCACGGCCGTCGCCGATGGTACCCTTGAGGTACCGGGGCTGCTGTGCGCCCTCCGATGTATTGACTACGAATTGGCTCTCGACGTTTCCACGCAAGGCCGTCGCCGTAATCGACGCGGACGCGTCGTTCGCCATTTTGACGTTGACGCCGCCGTTTTGGCTCGTCAGCGTCGCTTCCTCGACGCCCGCGCCAAGCAAGCTGGCGTGAATCACGCCGTTGTCCGTCGAGGCATCCAGACGCCCCCCCGCCACCGCGGCGTACACGTCGCCGTTTACCGTCCGCAACGTGGCGCCTTTGGGAGCTTCGGCCAACTGAATGCGGCCATTCACACTCTGGACGTCCACGGTGCCCAAGGGCCTCACAATGTCTATGTCGCTGTTGCGCCCGACGATTCGCACGTCGCCGCACCCTTCCCGTACCCAAACATTCCCATTGTTGCTGGTGATCTCGACATTCGTGCCTTCGGGCACGGTGAAATCGTACTGAACGAAGATGTCGAAATCCGCACGCCGAGGTTCCGGCTCTGTTTGAACTATCAGCGTACCCTGCTCCTCACGCACGCGAACGAGGTCCGCGACGAGTCGTCTTAGTTCCTCGTTGCTGGTGTCCCCGCGCCGGAACGCCCGAATAACGGCCTTGCACGCGATCGAATTACCCTGTCCCCGGACGACTGTTACCAACCCGTCAGTACTATCCAACCGCAGCGTTCCCGGGTTGGCGTGCACGAAGTCGCGGACCTCATGCACGTCCGCACGTCCTACAAGTGGCGGTAGCTTGGGCGCGATGAGACGCACGCATAGCGTGATAATTAGCAGGGCGATGCCCGCTGCCGTCAATACGCTTTTTAGGTTCGCGCTCATTCATAAACTTTGACTGCCGCGAGGATTCCCCGGTTTCACTAAGTCGTGACTGGGTTTGGAGATACTGTGGGTGGTGCCAACCGGGTGAAACCCGTACGCCGCGACGAGGGTCGAACATGTAGAAGGCCGACGAGATTGGCCTCGATAATTGACAACCCGGGGCTGCGGTAAGGCCAGTTGGCTCAAGCCCTTACAGTTGAAGGTGTAGTTGCTACCCGGCGGGACGTGACTAGGTAGGGCCAGATCCAGCGTAACAAAAAAACCTCCTTTTCTTGTTCCACTCGACCCCCACGTCCCGCCGGACCCCATTCAACCGGACCGCTCCAGCGTATGGAGACACTTTTCTTACTTATACCGCTACTGCTAATCCTCGTTACGCTTGCGTACGGGGTAGCTCAGGTATTGATCCGCGCGTGGCTCGATTACCGCGTCCGCATCGCCTTCCTGGAAAAGCTCGAAAAGAACCCCGCGCTCCTCGGGCCCCAAGCTGACGTGACCGCCGTAATGAGCAACCTCACCACCACGAGCATCCCGTACCAACGCCAGAACTATTCCGTAACCGGATTGGTTCTTTCCGCCATCGGCGTCGCGTGCTTTGTCGGGGGCCGCTTGATGCGCTCCGGCGAACTTGCCGTGGGAATCTACCTCGGCGGCGTATTCTGCGTCGTCCTTGGCCTCGTAATTGCCCTCTTCGGTTTGATCATTCGGCTCATGTCCCGGCCCTCTGCCCGTCCCGGTTGAGTTCGCCCGGGATGTATTCGGCCGCGCGACGTGCGGGTCATTGCTTTTCCCCCTCGCGTCGGTAATACTATTACCGGTAAGAGTAATGGATTGGAGGCCTGCGTCCGATGAAGGTTACGACGAAAGGGCAAGTGACAATTCCCCTCGATCTCCGCGAAAAGACAGGAATCGTTCCCGGTTGCGAGGTCGAGTTTTCCGAGGAAAAGGGGAGACTGTACCTGCGAAAATCCAAGTCGTCGCCGCGAGGCCGGGAGATCGTCAGAAGCATGACCGGAAAGGGGGCCGTCAGAATGACCACCGACGAAATCCTCGCGCTGACAAGGGGGAAGGATTAATGCCCGTCATGGTAGATTCGTGTGTCTACCTTGACGTTTTCAGTAAGGATGTGACCTGGTACGAGTGGTCGGCGGGGGCCTTGGACGCCGCAATATCGTCCGGCACGGTCGTGCTGAACGCGGTCATCTACGCCGAAATTTCCATTCGGTTTGACCGGATAGAAGAGCTTGAGGATGAGCTTGATGGCGAGGTGTTCGAGTTTCAGGACATACCGCGCGAGGCAGCGTTTCTCGCCGGAAAGTGCTTCGCAAAGTATCGCCAAAGGGGAGGGCAAAAGCGGTTGCCGCTCCCCGATTTCTTCATTGGGGCCCACGCGCTCGTGGCCGGTATCCTGCTCGTCACGAGAGATGCTCGCCGATTTCGCGAGTATTTTCCGGGCCTTGCTCTCACGTGCCCATAGTCGTCGGTTACGTGGGGTAACGCCCGCGCGCGGAATATCCGGTCGCCAGCAAGATCCGGGCTGATAGGGCACGATCTCGCACGATACCGCGCTCATTCCGCATCCGGCTCGGCGAACTCGAGGTCAAAGCGGTTCTCCACTCCTTCCCTGATGAATACCTCGCGGGGTTCCATCTCCGACAGCACCGTGTTCAACGTGGAGGAAGTGTATTTAGCGGTAAGGGTCGCCGGGCCGGAAGGAAGCCCGTTGAGCCGTGGTTCTGGGAGATGTCCGATAGAAGAGTAAATCTTTTCGATTTGACCGCCTTCAGAGACATACGTGAGTTCGACATATGCGTTCCCTTCGGCCCCGGCCAGCGCCGGACCTAGCTTCACTTCGAATACGGCCGACGCCGTGCCGTCGCGCAATCGAACATCGTACTTCTTATTCTCTTCTCCGCTGAATTGGATCGGCACGTCGATTACGCGGCCAAAGCCGCCGAGCATCGGATTGAGGTGCAGTACAAGCTCGCCGGTGGGAATACCTCTGAACGCATACCGGCCTTGCACGTCCGTCGTACATTCCTGGCGGTAGCCGATCGTGTTTTCGTCAATCTGTTGGATTAGCTCGATGCGCACGTCGGCAACACTCTCTTCGCCCATGCTCACGGTGCCGCCCAGGGTCGCGCCACGCGTCAGCGTGATTTCTGCGCGCATTTCTTCATCCGCGACAACGGTAACGGGCACCTTCGCGGGCGCGTAGTCCGGGTGCCAGGCTTCGAGCGGCCATGTGCCCGGCGGCGCATCGGCAATGACGAATTCTCCCTTCGCATTGGTGCGCGCAGACCCGCCAATCCTGCCTAGGTCGAGACCCACGGCGGCGTCGCGCGCGGGTTGGCCGTCCGGCGTGCGGACCACGCCGGAGACGGTGCCTGCCCTTGCCAGTTTGACGACGACGTTCTCTTGGGTTTGACCGGAAGACAGCACGAACTGTTCGGAGAACCCCATCGTGTACCCCTTGGCACGCGCCGCAAGACGCATCTCATCGGGACGCAGCGAATGGAATTCGAAGCGCCCATCCTCGTCGTGAAACGTCGTCCAGCGCATCGCGGGTCCGGGGACCAAGACTTCAAAATCGGCGATGGGCGTTTCGGTGGCGGCATCGAGTACCTGGCCGCGCAATTTCGCCATGCGTGGAACGACGAAATCGACGTTCTCGGCGCCGGCTTCCGCAATTTCGGTGTACCACGCGGGGCCGGACCACGACACGCCCTGCGCGTTCACTTCGTATTCGCCCGCCCCCAAGTCGCGTAGCTCGTAGTTGCCATCCGCGTCCGTGTCAGTACTGCTGTTCGCATTCATCCGCGACGTCCATACGCGAATGCCGCGCTGTGGCGCCCCTGCGTCGTCCGTAACTCGGCCGGAGATCGTCAGTGTGCCTGGGACGACACAGACCAACTCTACACCGCTCAAGTGTTCCCCGGTCGCAACGTCGATCGACTGATTGTCTTCCAACCGCTGCGAGGAGGAGTTTCCCGAAAGCGTGACGTTAAATCGGTAGCGCGATTCGTGTAGCCCGCGCAATTCAAACGCACCGGCGGCATCGGTCGTGACGGATTGGGACGACGTAAACACGCCGCGCGGCCACGGCACAATCGACGCATCGGACAGTGGAGTACCCTCTTGGTCGACCAAACGTCCGGCGATGGTGGATTCGGGCGCCATCGTCAATACCAGTCTATCGACACCGTCGGCGGGAATCTTGATCGGCCCGTGCGGCGCGGCCGCCAGCCCTTCGTAATGCGGCCAGAAATACGCTGGCAGATCGGTTCCGAACCCCGTGATTTCGAATTGCCCCTTCTCGTCTGTGCGCGCGTCGGTTTCGACCTCGTTTGGGTCCGACCACGCGTTTATTAGCGCACCTGCCAAGGCGTTGCCACTTGGCCCTATGACCTTTCCACGGACGGCGAGCCCGCGCACCACGGAAAAGTTGACGTCGCTGACAACGGAGCCCGCTTGAACGCTCAACTTCTTCTCCTGGTCTTTGTAGCGGCTGCGCGGATAACGACGGACGAAATCTTCGTCCCAGTGCAATGAAATCCAATACTCGCCCGGCGATAGCCCTTCGAAAACGTATTTGCCCTCCGCATCGGTCTGTGCGTCGGATTCGCTCTTCGCGCTCGGGCAACCAAGCTGAATTGTTGCCATTGCGACTCCATTGCCGGTGTCCTCCTCCACCAGTCTCCCGGAAATGCTCGCCGTTCCTTGTGCCGCAGTTGCAGTAGTTGCTGGTTCAGGCTCGGGTACTGACGATCTGGTTCCATGCGCGGCACTCGAAGTTTCTTGAGTTTGTGCCGGTGCTTGTGGCGCCAATGCGCGCACTGTCTTGGCAGGTTCTGCGCCGAGTCCGGCAGGTTGATATGTCATAAATGCCGTTACTCCGGCAGCTCCAACCACAACTGCGAGCGCCGCCGCCTTGATCAACGTGGCAATACCTAGCACGCTCGCGCCGGCGGGCGCGGCGTCCGTCCATGATGGACAAACGGCAAACACAGCGGAGGCGATTTGTTTTGAACGCCGATCGCGGCGCGTTTTTTCGGTTGCGTCAGGCTCCATAGACTCCAGCAATGCTTGGCCTAACGCGTGCCGGACGCGTTCGAGTTGCTTACGAACTGCGGAGTGAGACATGGAAAGCAACGCGGCGATTTCGCGCGTTTTCTTTCCCGCCTGGTATCGAAGCAGCACCAACTCGCGATCATGCTCGGACAAGTCTGCAATCAGAGCTGGGAGAAGTTCTTGCATGGCGGTCATTTCGCCAGTGTCCCGTGCGGGTGTTGGCATGGCCGTCTCCAATCGAAAACGCTCCAAGTGTTTGGCTTGCTCGCGATTCTTGCTGAGGTTTGCGCGCGCGACGTTTCGCGCGATGGTGACGATCCAGCCGCCGAACCGATGGCACTCGCGCAAGGTGTCCAACGACAACCACGCCTTTAGAAAGGCCTCCTGCGCGACGTCTTCTGCATCAGCGTAGTTCTTGGTGTACGCCATCGCCACAGCGGACACCGGCGGCATGTGCCTGCGCACCAACTCGGCGAAGGCGTCAGGGTCGCGAGCGAGGGCGCGCCTGACAAGGCGCGCGTCGACCCAATCCCGAACGATTCCCACGTCCAATCCTCCCTCCGATATTATCCATCAATCGGGCACCATACAGACTGGCAAAACCGGTTTTTGTGACATACCCCTACTTTTGCCGTGCGCCGCGGCGCCATTGAATCGGGTGACACGCGACCGGGAGAATCTCTGCGAAACGAACATCTGCGGGGTGTGAATATGAAAGGCGCCAATGGACACGTAGTGGTCGGCCTCTTGGGTCTGCTCACATTCGGGATCGCTAATGCTGATCGTCCAACCTCGTGGCGTACGGGACATCCACGACTGTTCTTCGATTCCGAGGAACTCTTCAAGCTTCGCGCCGCGCGGACCGAGCCGGTGTATGCGGATATCTGGCGCAACATTGCCGATTCGGCGGAGTGGTGTCTCAGGAAAACTCCGCGGGCGGAATGGATCGCGCCGATCGCGGACGACCCGAACTATGAGAACCTCTACGACCGCTTTTACGCGATGATGATGGACATGGCGATCACCGAACATCTCGCCTTCGCTTATGCATTGAGCGGAGACGACCGCTATGGCGACGCGGCGCGCGCGTGGACGCTGGCGTGTTGCCGCGCGTGGAAGCCGGACGCGGACGCGGCGCCGGACGGCGGCAAGGCCTACGCCGTGATGCGGCTGCTCAAGGGCGTTGCCGTGGGGTATGACCTGACATATGAGCGGTTCACCGCGGAGGAGCGCGCGGAAATCGTTGCGATGCTGTCCGCGACAGGAGCGAACTATTTTGAGCGCTACTTCACGACGCCGGCGATTTCCGGCCCGGATTTTCACACCCACCACGCCATCGTCGAGTGGAGTTCGTTTGGTATTGCGGCGCTCGCGTTACTGGACGAAGCACCAGCGGCGCGTCAATGGTTGAATGCGACGATCACCAAGTTTTGCGATCACCTCCTACCGAATGGCCTTGCTCCGGACGGCGCGCAAATCGAAGGCGCGACGTTCTGGGCGTCAACGATGCATTACCGCATCTTCTTCATGGACGCGCTGCGGCGTGTTACGGGCCGCGATTTGTTCGATGAATTTGCCGATGTAATGAACGCCAATCTCGCGCTTGCGTCTATCGCTGGCGAGAAACGCGCCGGATGGGACAAGCCGCACGAGACGATTATACTTTCTCCCTCGTACGGCCAGGTCAACTACTACGCGCCGATCCTTCTCGCGCTTGCAGGGGAATACAAGAACACCCACCTGCAATACCTCGCGATGTGGGACAAGACCCTCGGAAGCATCCAGGAGACGCGTTACATCACGCCGAACCGGAAGGAACAGTTGCTCTTCGAGCTCGGCGGATACGCATATTGTTGGTACGCGCCGGGGGTGAAGCCTGAACCATCCAACGTACCCCTGTCGTACCGTTTTCCGTCTGTGTTTCAAGCCTACGCGCGGGAGTCGTGGCAGCCGCGAGGAATCGTCGCAGCAATCGATCGCAGCGGACAGGTCATCGTTCACGCGGGAGGGACCGCCGTTTTGATTGCGCCGAGCCTATCGAATGAAAACAAGTCGGTTCCGGAGGTCGAAGACGATGACGGCACTGCCCTGTTGCGTTGGCGCGAAGGAGAAGGGATCGGCGTCGTCGTGTCGCTCCAACGTCCCGGCAGCGTTCGTATCGAGTGGATCGGCTTGCCGGATCAGTGGTCGTTCTGGTGTTTGGAGGCGCCGGTATTCTCAGACGGTACATTGACATGGCGTGACGCGGTGCGCATGCATGCGATCGACGGCACCATTTCAGGCGTCGCGCCGGACGGTCATCAACCGGTCCACGCCGTCGGCAACGGGAAACTGCAGCTCGTCAACCCCGAACCGGAGCGCTATCCGTTGATTTCGGTCACGCCCGGAGCGGGTGGCGCATTCCGGGTGGAGATATCACGTTTGAATTAGCGTGACAGTTCCCCGTTGTCGCACCAACAACAGCAGTGCGACCGGACACGCAATTGCCAAGGCTACGAAGGAGATGAATAGCCCGTAACGAAAGCTCGCCGGGCGGTATGTGAACTCGATGATATGTTCGCCCTGCGGAACGTGTACGCCGCGGAACAGGTGATACGCCGGGAAGATTGTGGCCGGCGCTCCATCTACCGTCGCCTCCCAGCCCGGGAAATAAGCATCCGCCAATACAAGCGCGCATTCCTTTTGCGCGTGAGCGCGAATTCGGACTAATTGCGATCGCCACTCCTCGATCACCGCTTCGCCCGTAGGCGTATCGTCGAGTTCCGGAAGATCAAAATCCGTCGCACTATCGGTATACGCGGTACCACGCGGATTAAAGTCCGGCTGTTTCATGGCATCGAACATCGCTTCGGTCGACGGGAACACGACTACTGCGTCCACGAGGCGTGCGCGGGGTATCGGATCGGTGCGCTCCGCGACGATTGTTCCTTCGGCCTCAAATACGGGGCGGTACGCCGCGGGCAGCGGCTGGCCCTGTGCAAACAGCGTGTAGTCGCACGAGAGCAACGCGTCGGCGGTAGAGCCCGGTGTGAAATCCAGCGAGTCGTAGAACCGCTTGAAGCGAATCGGAAAGATGGCGTCGTAACCGCCGTATTCCTCGATACTGTAGAGGGCGGGATAGCCGCTCCGGGCGCCGCACGGATCGAATCGCACCCGGCACGGCGGCGGGATGGCGCGCAGGAATTCGGTGACCTGCGTCCGCGGCGCCATATACGACCGGGGATTCGACGGAATTACTCCGCGCATTGCTTGGGCTTGGTCCAGGATCGCAAGGACACAGAGCGCACCGGCGACGGTCCCCGTTCGATTGGGGTGGCGCACGCACTGCGCCAAGAGCAGAAATGCCGCGCACGCGAGAGCGACGGCAATTCCGTATTGCGTTACCGTGTATGTACCCAGGTCGGCCCCTTCGCTGATGATCGTGGCGTATTCGAGGGAAAGGTACGGTGCTGACACGGCGATCGCGCCGATCAGCAGACCCAAAACCGCAATCGAAATGGCAGGCGTTCTGAGGTCCCGCGTGGAGGGTCTTGCATCGATCCACGCTTGCAGCGCCACGACGGCGCAGAGTGGTAAGGCCAGCGTCGGGAACGCAAGGAAATACGCAGGTCGGCTCTCACGGATTACCGGGAGTGCATGGACGATCGGCGCCAGAGGGAACTCGGTCGCGCAGTAGAAACAAATGAATGAGACAACGAGCAGCACGCGTGTCCGAAGCCGAAAAAGCGGATCGGCGATAGGGCGGCGCGTCAGCAAGGAAAGGCACACCCACGCCGTCATGCCAAGGTACAGCATGCCGATGTAGGTGTGCGGATTCGTGCCCCAAAGGTTCTGGTCCCAGCCGGTGCCCCGCATGCGCCCGCCCCAGAGGCAAAGCAGGTCGAATATCGAGTAGCGATACGACTCCAACGGCCGCGACCCAGCCATGTTCGTGAGCCGGGCCGCGTGGGGCAGATACTCGGCAAACGGCAACACCTGTACGGCCGCAAGCGCGAATGCCATTACAAACGCGACTAAGGCGCTCGATGCGGAGAGTGCGATATGACGAAGCGTGGGCCTCGATGTCGCGAGCCTGAGTAGTGCATATAACAAGATTCCGATGCAACCAAGCAGGAGCGTCGACGGATGGGCCGCAAGAATCCCCATCGTTGCTGATACGACCGTCAATGCAACGCCGGTGCGGTATCTTCCGATCAGTATTGACTCGACACCGGCAAACAGCAGCGGAAGCCACGCCATGACATCGGGTGGCGGATAGAATGTCCAGTGCAGGTTGTATCCCGCGAGCATGAACAGAATCGAATAGAGGTTCGCGAAGGGAACACGCAGCCCGAGAATTCGCGCGGCGATGAACGCGTTAAAACCGCAAAGCCAAAGGCGAAGCAGGAAATAGACCGTCATCGCCACATACGTGTCGCCCACCAGCCGGAACAGGAGACGCGGCGGGTAAAACACCGCGGTCTGCATATCTCCAAGCAGTGGCGCACCAGTGAATTGGTAGGGATTCCACAGCGGCACCTCACCGCGATCGAAGGCCGCGTCGGTGAGCGAATACCACGCCGCTGCCGCGACCGTCGCCTCCGCGGCGGTAGGATTCTCGTAACCTGGATCCGCGGGACGATGCGCGAACCACGGCGGCACTTCATACAGATTGTCGATCGGCAACAGTATCTCGCCGCGCAGGAATACCCCGGGATAAATGGGAACGAGGGCGGCCACGAGCAGCGCCGCCTGGATCACGTATTGCGACAAGCTACGAACGCGCATGCAGGCGCTGCCTCACGATTGGCCCATCACACGCTGGCCGCGCCGCTTCCGCTGGTACGACAGCACTGCGGCGGCAAACGTCCCGGAAACAGCCAAACCCACGTACGAGACAATCTGCCCGGCACGAAATCCCGCAGGACGGTAGCGGAAATCCACCGTATGATCGCCGGGCGACAAATGGACGCCGCGGTAGATGTGGTACGCGGGAAAGACCTCTGCCGGTTTGCCGTCGACCGTGGCTTCCCAACCGGGCGCGTATCCATCCGCGAGCACGAGTATGCATTCGCTGTTCGCATTCGCATCGACGCGAACGTATTGACTTTTCCACTCGACGATCGAGGCATTGCCTGGCGGCGATTCGCCCTGCGCGGACATCGTGACACCGGTCGGTGTGTCGGTATAGACGACATGCTCCGGGTCAAAATCCGGTTCGTTCATCGCCTTGAACATCTCTTCCGGCGTCGCAAAGTGCCGCATCGACCCGACGAGCCGCGCGCGCGGAAGCGTTTGGGTATACCGTGCGACGGTGACGCCTTCGGTCGTCACAATCGGTTCATAACTGTCCGGTATGGGCGCGCTATCGCGAAATACCGCCGCGCCGCAGGACAGCAACGCGTCGACCGGGGCGCCGGGCGCTGTGTTCAACGAGTCGTAGTATGGTTTGAACCGTTTTGGGTACACGGCGTCGTAACCGCCCAATTCCTCGATGCCGTACAGCGTAAAATAGCCGCTCCGTATTTCCTCCGGGTTGTATCGCACGCGGCATGGTTGCTCCTGCGATAACAGAAGATCGGTGACCTGCGTTTCGGGCACGACGTATCGGCGCGGCGTTGACGCCATTACGCCCCACATCGCGATCGACTGGTCCAGTACGCATAGCGCACAAAGCGCCCAGACACAATAGTGCGCGCGGCCCGCGCTCCGGCCACACTGGACCAGTGCGAGCAGTACGCCGCCCCCGATGGCCACTGCGATGGCCCACCGCGTGGTCACGAACGGGCCAAGTTCGACGTCTTTATCGATCTGTTCGATGTACCCGTCCGACAAGTATGGCGCGGTCAAGATAACAACGCCGATCAACAGTGCCCCCGCCCCCGTGAAAAGGGCCGGCCGGACCAGGCTGTGTACCGGCGCGCCCCCATTGACCCACGACTGTAAGGAAAGCGCTGCGACGAGCGGCAGCGCCGCGGTCGGAAACGCGAAGAAATATGCGGGCCGCGTGCCGCTGATGATCGGCAGGCGCCGGACGAACTCCGTCAAGGGCATGTCGCTTGCCAGATACAGGCAGATGGCGGACGCCGCCATGTACGACACGACGCGGGACCGTGCGGTGAAGTCCAGCGGTATGCGCGACGCAATCAGCGACAGCAATACCCAGGTCGTGATGCCAACGTACAACATGCCGGTGTACGTGTGGTTCGTCACCCCCCAGAAATTGCCGTCATGTTGTGTGCCGACCATTCGGGAACCAAAGAGTCCCAGCAGATCGTAGCCCGAATACGTGTAATGTGCCGCGCCTTCCGGGAAAAAACGGTCGATAAAATACTCCGTTTCCGGCAAATACTCGATGAACGGCAACACCTGAATGGCGGACACCGCCAGCGCCAGAGCGAACGCTCCCGCGGCGCACAGCGCGCACGCGAAGGTATGTCGCCACAGTCCCCGTGAAGCTGCCAGCCGGAATAGCGCATAAAGCGCGAGACCGATGCAGCCGAGCATTACCGTCGACGGATGCCCCGCGAGAATGGACATGGTCATCGCGATGGTCAAGATCGCGGCGCCCGCGCGGTACCGCATGTTCAACAGCAACTCCGCCCCCGCCAGGAGCAGCGGCAGCCAGGCCATTACGTCCGGCGGCGGATAGAATGTCCAAAGCTGGTTGTACCCCGCGAGCATGAAGAGAAATGAAAACAGGTTGGCGTACGGCGACCGAAGCCCCAGCATGCGCGCGGCCACGAATGCGTTGAATCCGCACAACCAAAAGCGGACCAAGATATAGAACGTCATCGCAGCGTACGGGTCGTCCATTGCGCGAAAGATCAGCCGTGGCGGGTAGAACACGGCGCTCTGAAAATTCCCAATCAGCGGGACGCCCATGAACTGGTACGGATTCCACAGCGGCCATTCGCCACGGTCGAATGCGTCGTTCGCAAGTTTGTACCAGACGCAGACCGCCGCCGTGACTTCCGATCCGAGCGGGTTCTGATCGGCGAGATCGGCCGGCCTGTGTGCCGACCATGGCGCTTTCTCGTACATGTGCGACATAGGCACCAGTACTTCCCCGCGAAGGAAAACGCCCGGGAAGAAAGGCGCCAGCACAACGGCCACGAGGACCGCGTGAACGAGATACGGCTTTACGGATTGGAAATGCATCGAGTCGCCCGTCGTTTCGCGGCCCCCTTGTACAGCACCGCAGTCGCGCACGCAAGCATTCCGGCGAGCGAGGCGACGGACAACCAAGCCCCCATGCGGAACAGCGGTGGACGATAGCGAAACGAAACCGTATGACGACCGGCGGGCGCCTCGACGCCCCTCATAAGGTGGTATACGGGAAAGATGCTCAACGGCGTAGACTGGTCCAACGTCGCTTCCCAGCCGGGGTAATACGACTCGGCCAGGACCAGCACGGCATCCTCGGTTGCTTCGAACTCCACGTCGACGCCATTCCAATCCCACCGGGTAACGCGCGCCTCGCCGGGCGGCCCGCCTGCCGAGGTCCGATTGGGCGGCGCATCTTCCCCTTCCACGAGCGCGAGATTCGTAGGATCGAAATTGGTCGAATTGATGCGCGCCAACATGGACTCAACCGAATCGTGCCGCTCCACACCGCCAACCAACCGGGCCCGCGGCAACGCACGGGTGTTCTTCGCCACGATTACATCGTCACGAACGAACTCGATTTCGTAACCCGGCGGTACTTTTGCTTCGCCTGCCCGCGGCGCCGGAAAAAAGTAGCACGGTGTGGCGAGCGCCGGCTCGAATGCGGCCCGGCCCGATGGCGTGAGTTGGTCGATCAGGACTTTCGCGTAGCGCCGCGGGACAATGGTGTCGTACCCCTCCGACTCCTCGATGTCGTAAACAATTGGCAGGGCGCTGGCGACGAGTTCCAGCACCGATACCCTGTACGGGTGCCCGCGTTGCTGTATTTCCTCGAACAGCGGCATTGGCGGAAATACATGGGACCGAGGCGAGGTCGGCTGCATGCCATGCCATGCGGACAACAAGTCAATCGCAAGCGCGCCCGAGATTGCGATGATACCGAAGCGTCGAAACCGCTGTGCGAAGGCCAATGCGAGGCACGCGAGCGAAAGCGCCAACATCCCAATCGTCCAAAACACTTGCTTCCACACGTAGCCGTCAAGGCCGCCGTCCATCGGCTCGAGGGGCACACCCGCCTTGCTGTCGACAAGCAGGTCCTTCAGCAGCGTGCCATGCGCAGTCATGGCGCGGTCATGCTCGGCAAGTTCAGGTCCGCTCGACCACAGGTGAACGATAGTGATTACGACGATAATCGTGGCGAGCAGCGCCGCGGGTACGAACTGCCGGAACTCGGCCCGGGATTCATACCAACGTTGCAGCGCGAACGCAGTAAACAACGGTACGCCGAATATGAAGAAGGAAAGGAAATAAATCAGCCGGACCTTGTCGAATAGCGGCAACGACAACACCAGCGCCGCCCCGGGAAGACTGAACGCGAACCACATTGCCGCGACCGACGTGACCTGAAGCGCGCGGACGCGCGCGCGGGCCACGGGTGTAAAACCCTCGCCCCGAAACGACAACGCCGCCCCCAGCCAGCAGGCGACGCCGATGTACGCCATCATCACGTACAACGCGTTCATCCGGCCCCAATAGTTTCCGTGCAAGTTCGTGCCGAAGTAGGCCGGCGTCCACAAGACCGGGATGTCCAGCGGCGACAGGTAGTAGTTGCTCGCGCTGTCCTTGAAAACCGTGTCGAGCACAGACTCGCTCAAGCGGAGCGTCTCCACGAAGGGCAGAATCTGTATCGAGGTGACGAGCAGCGCGGCGCCCCCGGCGCCCGCGGCGGTCCCTATCGCGCGCAACGCGTGCGCCGGCGAGCGCAACGCGGCGAGCCGCACTAAGAAATACAGGCCGAGCATGAGCGAGAACGTGAGCGTGTGTTGCGCGCCGGCCGCGAACGCCATCATCGTCGCAGAGACGAAACTCGCAGCGAACCCGCGCCGCCATCGCCCTTCCACCAGCATCTCCAAACCGGTGTATAGCAGCGGCGCCCATGCCATCGAATCGACCGTCGTATAGCTGCACCACGTGATCATGTAGCCGCCGAACATGTACGCGATCGAAACGAAACGCGCGTAGGCCGGCGGCAGCGAGACGTACCTCGCGCACACGTACGCCAGCATTCCGCCCAGCCACAGCTTCGACAAAATGAACAGCGTGAACGCCACGTAGAGATCGTCGATCAGGAGGAACATGAGGCGGGGCGGGTAAAAAATCGCGGTCTGGTACGAGCCAATCAGCGGCACTCCCATAAACTGATACGGGTTCCATAACGGCCATTCGCCCTCGCACATCGCCTTCGCGGTCAGGTAGTACCATGCGTTCGCCTGACGCGGGGTCTCAAGGACCATGTTCTGAGGTTCAAGATCGGGTGGCATGTGCGCGCGCCACGGCGCGTAGAGATAGATGACGTTTGCGGGAAACGCTACTTCGCCGCGCAGAAACACATCCGGAAATACCGGCACAAGCAGCACTGCCAGGAGGAGCGCGTGGATGACGTACTCGCGAATTGATCTTGCGCGAATCGGCGCGGACCACTGCCGTGGCGGACCTACATGCACTACAGCGTGTCCCAGCGTCTTCTGCCGCCCAGTAGGCCGACGCACAAAATGGACGGAAGCATTCGTCAACTCCCGCGCGAGTGGTCGCGCGCGGCGGGCATGGACGTGGGGGAGAAGAGGCGCTCTGCTCCGAGACGCAACACGACGAGAAATGCCTCGAACGCGATATCCAGGTTCATTTTCGACACGCCGGTAGTGCGTTCGTAAAAGATGATGGGCACATCCTTCAACCGGTACCCCATTCGCCATGCGCGGAACACGGTTTCCACCTGAAAAACATACCCATTCGCACGGATTTTCGTCAGGTCCATCGCGCGCAGCACATCGGCCCGATAACATTTGAAACCCGACGTGAGATCGGTGATCGGCATGCCCGTCACGAGTTTGGCGAAGCCCGTGCCGAAGCGGCTGATCAGGAGCCGGTGCAAGGGCCAATTCACGATGCTTACGCCGTGCACGTAGCGCGAGCCGACGGCCACGTCGGCGGAATCCATGGCGTTCAACAAGTCCGGAACATACGCCGGGTCGTGGCTGAGATCGGCGTCCATTTGGATGAAGTACTCCGCGTTCGAGAAGCGCTCGAGCGCGTGCAGATACCCGGCGACGTACGCCGCGCCCAGGCCGCTCTTTGCCTCGCGGCGCAACATGCTGATGTGCGCCGGATTCGCGTCGATACTCTCCTGAATGACCTCGCCGGTACCGTCCGGCGAATTGTCGTCCACGAACAGGACGTGGGCGTCCGGCACGCATTGCAGCAGCTTCGATAGAAATGGCCGAATATTGTCGCGCTCGTTATACGTCGGCACGACAACAACTACGCGCGGCGAAGACCCCGGCCCCGGCGTTCCGGTCTCACCCGTTTTCCCACCCTGCACACCCATGACCCTCATGAGGATGCCGTATACAGGGTTCGGCAATCAATTAGCGCGCCTGAATTGGATTCGGCGGCTTGATCGCATCCTACACCGGCCGGGACTTCACGAACGCGAACCGCTCCTTGATCCGCAGGAACGGTTTTTCGAGCACCGCATAGGAAATCGCCGCAAGCGCAAGCACGACGGCCGCCGAAAGAACCATGTGGGCTACAAGCCGTACGCTGGGCGTTAGCGTTACTTGCGCCAAGAGGTACTGCGAGGTTCGCCCCGCGATAATGTGCCAAATGTAGAGTCCGTAGGAAATCTTTCCAAGATACGCAATTCCACGAAGCAGTCTCGATGTATAGGTTCGAGGCGGCGCCGTCGCAGCGCTTGCCACAAGCAGCATGCTGCCCGTCGCCGCACATGAATACATCCAAGTGACCGGAATCCCAACCAGGAATCCCCGGCCCGCGGCCACCAGCGCAAACATGCTGACACCGGCCGCAATCATTCCGCACCGTGCGGCCGCCGGAAAGGATGCGGGCCAGCGATGCAGCCCGTACGCCAGCATCCCTCCGAGGGCAAAACAGTCCATCCGCGTAATAGTGCTTTGATGCGCCGCAACATTGAAGTCCGGAGCGTCGATGGTAACCACCAATCGGTACAGGGTGGAGCATAGGAACAATCCCACGAACGACGAAAGGAGTACGGTGGGACGCGTCCAACGTATGAGAAGCGGCCACACCAGATAGAACTGCTCTTCCACGGAGATTGTCCAAAGATGCCCGGTGATTGTCGGTATCTCACCCCAGAGTACCGCGTACCAGTTCCCGACAAACACAAAGGTCATCGCGTAATACAGGAACGGATTGTCAGTCATTGCAAGTTCGTACGAAAACGTTAAGAGCACGTAGCAGTAATACAGTGGCCAGATACGAAGGAGCCGGCGAATGTAAAATGCCTTGACATGAATTGTTCCGAGTGCGTCACGTTCCCGCAGCAACAATTCCGTTATCAGGAATGCGCTCAATACAAAGAACAAGTCAACTCCGTGCCCTCCGAATCTGGCGAATGGCACGAGAACATAGTGCGCTAACCCTGCCGGAACTCCCGCCGCCGTGTAGTCTCCGGCTTCGAGTGGCATGACGTGCACAGTGAACACCAACAGAAATGCCACAAATCGCAGCCAGTCCAGCTCCGGGCGGTAAAAGCGCGGCCCGGTAACAGGTAAGTCTTCGGTTCTTGATGAACGATCCATCTACTCCGGCCTCGATTGTACGAATGTGAATCGGCGCTTGAGTCGGAGGAACGGTTTTTCCAGGAGTTCGTAAGACACGGCGGAGATTACCAGCGTCACCACTCCCGCTACAATCGTGCGAGGAATCCATGTCCACTCAGATGCAGGCCATATTTCGCTGATTGCCGCGTCCATGGCGTGCAAAACGGCGAAGTGAAAAACGTACGCCCCGTAAGAAACCTTGCCCAAGTACGAGAATACGCGGCCGATGCCACTTGTCGTGTTCGTGCCCAGCGAGCCAGCGAAGGCGAGTATTAACAGGGCGCTGGCGCCGGCGGCTAATGCATATGTCCATACAGCCGCAGGGCCGAACTTTCCCGCAAATGGTGCGCTGCCGCACAGCCAGAATGTGGTAAATGCCGTAATGGCAAGCAAGATCCGGCCGGTTCGCGAAACGCGAACAGCCCGCCGGTGCAACTCGAGCGCAAGCAGTCCCCCAACGGCAAAGCCATCGAGCCGGGCCAACGTATTGCACCACACGCCAATTGCCGGTTCCGGATCGCTGTGCACGTATACATATCGATACACGCACGTGAACGCGAACAGCGCGCAGAGAATGGTTGCGAACCGTCGTTGCTTCGCGTGCTGTACAAGGTTGGGCCAAACCGCGTAGAACTGTTCTTCGATACATACGCTCCAAAGGGGGCTGCAAAGCGACGGCAGCAGTCCGTGGTAGACGAGGTACCAATTGCCGGTAAAGGCCAGGTGCGTCACGTGGTATTCGATGGGTATGTTGTACCACAGCACGTCAAATGGCATGGCCACCAGAATGAACGTCACGTACAACGGCCAAATCCGGAGAATACGCCGGACGTAGAACGACCGGATGTGGACCCGCCCCGTGAGTTCCTTTTCGCGCAGGAGCAGTTCCGTAATGAGAAACGCGCTCAGCGTGAAGAACAAATCTACGCCGTATCCACCTGACTCTACGATTGGCAGGATTATGTGCTGGCCGATCCATGTGGGGATGCCGAGAGCCCGATACGCCGCGGCGTCCTGCGGAAAGGAATGCATCATAAACACGAGGGAAAACGCTACGAAACGCAGCCAGTCCAACTCGGGCCGGTAGTACCGGTCGTGTCCGGAATCAGCTTGCGTCATTCCGGGCGCGACCTGACGAAGGTAAACCGCCCTTTCATTCTCAAGAACGGTTTTTCGAGCACGGCATACGAAATCATCGACAACACGAGCGTGAAGATGCCCGCGAAGGCCATGCGCCAAATCCACGACCATTCCGGCGACGCGCCAGCGAGCAGGTAGTCGGCGAGGCGCAATGCGGGACCATGAAAAACATACAGTCCGTACGAGATCTTGCCGAGATACGATAAAGCCTGAAGCAAAGGCCCAAGCGTCGTTCGTGGGGGCGACGCAGCAAACGCGAAGATGAGCGCAACACTGGCGGCTGCCACGAGCGGATAGGTCCATGCCGGGGACTCTCCGTAATACCCGCCATATGGCACGCGGCCAATCCCCCAGAAGATGCCTACCGCAAGAATGAACACTGCCGCACGAGCCAAGAACGGCAGAACGATTCTTCTGCCATGCAGTGCGCACGCGAGCAGCCCTCCAAGCGCGAACCCGTCTAGGCGCGTAAACGTGTTGTACCAAACCGCAAATGGGAAAGGTGGCGTACCGTACACGTAGATGATTCGGTACAAGCACGTAAATGCGAAGAGACCAATCAGCATTGCAGCGAACCGCTTCGTCTTTGCCCGCGCCATCAAATTGGGCCAAACGATGTAGAACTGCTCCTCGACGCACACGCTCCACAGGTTTCCACAGAGGGATGGGGACCCACCTGTGAAAACGATGTGCCAATTCCCAGTGAAGGCGAGTAGTGCGACGTGGTAAGAAAACGGGATTCCCAGCCAGAACACGTCGAATGGCAGCACGGCGACAATGAACCCGATGTACAATGGCCAGATTCGCAGGATACGGCGTAGATAAAACGCCCTGATATGGACCTTGCCGGTTGCCTCCTTCTCGCGCAGCAACAACTCGGTGATCAGAAATGCACTCAATGCGAAAAATAGGTCGACGCCGTACCCGCCCGCCTGGACAATAGGGGCAATGATGGCCTGCGCAAACCACAGCGGTATTCCAAGGATGGCATACTTGGCTGGATCGGACGGAAACGCGTGGAGCAGGAAAACCATCGCGAACGCCAAGAATCGCAGCCAGTCCAACTCGGGCCGGTAATAGCGAGAGGGCGTTTGATCCGCTCCTTCCCGGGATGAAACGTCCGATTCGGGTTCTGGCCCCCGGTGCCCCAATGTCACCGGTGTTGGGGTCGCCATACGCGCTCCTCCGCCTTACTGGCGTGGCTCGCGATTTTAACGACCGCCCTCCGAAGGAACAACCGCCGGGGGACGCCCGTCTATTGCCGGGCTGCCGGGCGAATGCCAATGGCCCCGTCTGCAACGATCGCTTGAGCGACGAATGCGGCGACGTGCTCCGCGCCTTCGGCGTTGGGATGGACAGCATCAACCGGGCTGAACTGGTCCTCTGAAAGGGGAGTGTCCACGAAATGCACGCCTGACGCTTCGGCGACTTCGCGCGCCGTGCCGATGTAACGGCGATGCACGTCCTGTAAATCGTCGAGCGAATGGGCGACACCCTTGTGAATATGGAGGTAAAGGGGAGCATTCTCGACAATCTGCTGGGTCAGGCGCGTCGGGTAATCGACGAAATAAAGTGCAACGTTGCGCTCGCGCGCGATGCGGACCATTGTGCGCAGGTTGTTGGCAAACTCGTCCAGGCTGACAGAGGGCTTGTCGGTCGGCTGTGGACGCTGCGCCGATAGAAGGACCAGGCGGCCAACTGCAAACGTATTCAACCAAGCAGCCACCTTCGAGTCGGCGTTGTCCAGCCGCATGGGATTGCCATGCGCGTGATCGTTCCACCCGACCCGAACCACGATCGCATCGAGCGGGCCGTCGTATTGACGCAACACGCGCACGCAGTGCCACGATGTGTAACCGACGGTCCCGGCATTAACGACCGTGCAGGATAATTTCTCTGCGAGAAACTCCGCGTAACTCTTGAAGCGGATTTCGCCATCGGTCCAGATACCGAAGGTGCCGCTGTCGCCGAGACACAATATCGTCGGGGCGTCCGGTTTCGTTTTTGTCCCCCGGTAAATTTGGTAACCGCTCTCCTCAATCGGCAATCCGACGCGGGCCGCGCTTCTCGAATCGTTGCGCCACCCAAGATATGGATCGGACTTGTGCCAGTAGAAAGCCCCGTCTTCCGGTATTCCGACAAACCACTTTTCGGCCAGCCGTGCGCCGAGTTCGGTAAGCACGCACGTCGCTACGCTGAGAACGAGTATGTACGACAGCAGCCGTCCAACCCGCCCATCTCGCGATGCCGCTTGTTCTTGATGATCGGCAGACATTTTGGTCGTGCGCGCCTTCCCGTCAGTTGGCCCCAGCGAGTGTTGGACCTCGCCGCCGCAGTTGCCAAACCGCCCATCCGAGACATAGTGAGACGTAGCCGAGAGTCCCAATGGACGAAACCCACATGCCCCCCGCGACGATCGCGGGCGCGTACTCCAGCCGGATGCGGTGATGTCCTGCGCCCAACGGTATCGCCTGGAAGGCGTGGTTCGCGGGCACAATCTCGTAGGTACGCTGTTCGCTTCCCGGCAGTGGCGCCGCTTTCCATCCATTGCTGTATGCGTCTGTGATGAAGAGTATTCCGGCTGCGGCAAGCTCGACTTCGAGTTCGACGTAATCCGTGGACTCATCAGTCACTGTAATTCGTTCGCTCGAGAACCTGCTTTCGTCGGTCTGCGTCGAAGGCGCGGGCTCCGGTTCGCCTTCAAGCACGAGCGCGTGTTCGAGATCGAAGCCGGCCTCGGTCAACGATTCGAGCGCAGCGCGGTTATTCGGGGCGACAACATAGTCGCGATAGATCGAGAAGCGCGGGAGAGGACCGCGCACTTGGTACACCCCCTCGATCCCGCCGAGAATGCCATCGACCGGCTCCGGCCAGAAGTACACATACTTGCACCGCGTCAGCCGGAAGAGCGGCGGCATTTTCACAAAGCGGTGCTTCGTTTCGCCGTCCGGCGGTTCGAACTCGAACCGGAAGATTCCCGTCATTACCGACACACTGATCGGGTCGAGAATGTTGGTCAGGATCACATCATTCACAAGGTAGTCCTGTCTGTCCTCGCCACCCAGGGCGAACGCAAAAAACTCCGCGTAGCGCCTCAGCATGACCGGATCGTAACCCCACGCCGTCTTCATACCGATGTCCACCGGAAAATTGCGCCGCCAATTCGGATTGATGGATTTTGCCTGCAGTTCGCGGTAATCGCCGCGGTCATTCTCACGCAACTCCGTAAGCGCCTCGCTCGTGAGCGTATCGATGTCCGTTGTTACGCGGATATACCGCGCGAAAACCAGAACTTCGATCGCGCTGAAACAGAGCAGCACGATTCGATAGTTCCGGCTGCTCCGCGAGCGATGCATCAGAAACGCCGTCGCGATGCATGCGCCCGCGCCAACAAATGCGCTCATACTCGCAATCCACACGGACGTGTCCATCGCGGCGTCATCCATCTCGAACCACCAGTACGCCTCGCCCGACTGTTCCACACCCGCGACGAGCGCCGTCCACAGTCCATTGGGCCTGTCGAGTATCGATGGAAAACTTTGCAGGCCGATTCCCGCCGCGGCCAGGCACACGGCAATCGAAATGGCCACGAGAGCGAACCGTCCTGTACGTCTCGGACCTTTGACAAATGCATCGGCGCCCAGTCCCACCAGCATTGCCGCAAAGACCAGCGCAGGCAGCAGGAATTTCGACGGGGCGCGAAAGCTGCCGAGGCCCGGCACGACGTAATAAAGCGCGGTGAAGAATGGAGTGTAGCGTCCCAACGCCGTCAAGAGCAGGATGACCAGCATTGCGCCTGCGTACAGGCGCGCGTTTCTCGGTGCGTACGCGGCGCCGTACACGAGCAGAAAAAGCGAGCCCACGCCGATGAAAACGCACACGTCCCACAGGCACCAACGCCCCCAGTAGTTCACGTGCGTGTAGTCGCCGAAGAACAGCGGCGTGATCGCGGTCAGCAGGTTTTCGATCGGCAACGACCACGACGACGCGAATTCGAGCGACGTGCCCTCCGCGCGCAGGCTTTCTCGCGTGGTGTGATAAGCCGTGGCAATGGGCGCCGCGGCAATGAGCACAGGCGCGGTTGCGACAACTAGCAGGGCGCCCGTGGTCCGCAACCGGTTGGGATGCCGCGCGAGCCGCAGGATGCAGTAAACGGCGACGGCGAACGCGTTGTTGTAAACGGATGGCGGATATCCCGCGACAAGTTGCATGGACACGGCCAGAATCCCCGCGAGTATCCACCCCGGCGAAATGCGCTCGAGTAGTTTATCGACCGCCAGCAGCGTCAGCGGCAGCCACGCAAAAACGGCAATGACGTTGAGTTGTCCCAGGTTGAGGCGCATGCTCACCGGCGCGCCCGCCATAACGACAGCCGCAGCCACCACCGAAGGCATCCAACCTGCGCCGCGGTTGCGCACCCACGCGAGCGTCGAAAAACCCGCAAGCAACGTGTGAAACATAATCTCCGCGTTGATCGCGTTTGCCAGCGGCAGTGTCAAGTACAGTAGTGCGTTGACGGGGTAGAACATCGCCGACTGCATGTTCCCGGCAAAAGGCGCACCGCAAAACACGTACGGGTTCCACAGCGGCAGGTTCCCCTTGGCCAGTTCGCCAAATCCAAATCGGCGCCAGCCTACGAACGCGCCGCACGTATCGCCAAACACGTGCGACACAACCACGTTGCTTCGCGAGACCAGCAGGTCGCCGTAAAGAAAACATGCGAACGCGAGCAACGCAAAGCTCGCATACAAACCGCCGTTGCCACGTATCCGGTGGACCGTGTCCGGTACGCTCGGCGTAATATGGCCGCTTGTCGAGGTCATAAGCCTGCGTACATTACCAACAACGGTACGCCCGCGCGAACCATGCCCCGCCAAGCCGAATCGGTTATCCATAAGGAGTTTTGCTATCGTACTGCGGAGTCAAACGGATACGATTTGTTTTCGGTTAAGAGGAAACCGGGCTGCCCATATGTCAGCGCATCATGAAACGCACAGGCCGCTGGAACGCCTGCCGCACCTTGCGCCCATCGCCGCCTGGGCGCGCGCATCGCTGCGGGGATATCACCTCGTCCTTGTTGCCGCGATTGCCGGCGCAGTCGTTGTCACGCTCAATCTCATCCTGGTCACGACCACTCGAGGGAACGACGATGCCGGGATTCTTTGGAACTACGCGCGAAACGTTGTCGACGGACACGGTCTGGTCTATAGGCCCGGCGAGTACGTCGAAGGGTACTCCAGCCTCGCATACGTGCTGCTGCTTGCCCTCGGGTTGTGGGCGGTTCGGAACGTGGGGGCGCTGCTCTCCGTTCACGTTGACCCGTCGGCGATCTACTGGATTTCGCTGGGCCTGAATTTCGCCGCGTGGATGGCGGTGATTGCGATTATTTTCAAATTCGTGAAGGAGGAACTAAACGAGACTGCCGCCGCCGTCATCGCGCTGTTGCTTGGAGTGTGCCCCGCAATCGCATTTTGGGTCGCCTCAGGCATGGACACGCCGTATGCGATGCTCTCGCAAGTCCTGATCTGGGTCGGCGTCGTGCGCCTCGAACGTCGCGCGGGCACGAAGGACGAACGCGGGGCGATGGTGTGGCTCGCCGCGGCAATGATCTTTTCACTCGTGACGCGCGCCGAGGGTTTCCTCTGGCCGGTGCTGGCGCTCGCTTGGCTGCTCTGGCGGCGCCCACGGCAGGCCGTCGTCCTGGGGGCGGTCTTCGGCGCCTTTGCGCTGTGCTTCATATCATGGCGGCTCTGGTACTACGGCTATCCGCTCCCGAACACATACTACGCCAAACTCACCGGCTCGTTGACCGAACGGCTCCACAGCGCATGGTACCTGCAGGCCCGCCAGGTCATATTCGACGCCGGCTTCTTGATAACGGTCGCAGCGGTAATTGCGGGAATAGTCGGGCGGCTCGATTCGATGATTCGTTTTACGCAGACCCGCGCACTCATCGCAACCGATTTCGAAATACTCGCCGCGCTCGCATGGATCGCATACTTTCAATACGTCGGCGGAGACGTCTACTTCGAACGGCCCATGCTCGTGCTCATTCCGCTCGGCCTCGTCATCGCGGCGCGCGTACTATTCCCGTCGCTGAAGTCGGCCGGCAGCGCGGCGCTGGCTGTGCTGGTCGCATTCGCCGTGATCGTCTATCCGCTCTGGGGCTACTACCGCCCGCGTGCCGAGAAGTTCCAGGGCGACGGCCTCGCAAAACTCGGCAGGCTGCTCGGTGAAACTTATCCTGACGCGACCGTCGCGCTGAACCTCGCGGGTAAACTCGCCTACTACTCGGAGTTGCCCTGCATCGACATGTTGGGACTGTGCGACGAACATGTGGGTCATTCCGAGCCGACAGGTCCGTTCAAGGTGGGCCACTCCAAACGCGGGTTCGGCTACGCGTTGTCGCGCAAACCGGAGCTCGTCGTCGTGTGCCCACAGCTCTACACGGGTGATGTGTGGAGCCTCATCATTGATGACGGATACACCATCGGACAAATGCACGACATCGGCTACGAACCAGTTCTCGCGTGCAGGTGGGAGAAGGGGCTGATCTTGCGGCGCGCATTCGAGAAGGAGTTATCCGAACTTACGGAAGAAGAGTTCAAATCTTTTGTCAATAAGAAGTTGATCGACCTGCTAGTCTTCTACAATCCCAACCCGACCGGCGAATTGCCCAAGAGTGACGATACAGACGGCAAAACGTCACGAGCGACGTCGGCGCAGGAAGTAGATCGCGGACCCTGAAGAAGCCACGAGCGCGATTGCGGACATCGATACTCCGGCAATGAGGCTGGACGGCACGTACCTGAACGCGACGACATGATCGCCTTTGGGCACGCATATGCCACGGAAACAGTAGTAAACGGGAAAGATCGGCGTATCGACGCCGTCCACCGTCGCGCGCCAGCCGGAGAAGTAATTCTCCGCAACAACCAGAACGGCGTCTTGCTCCGCGCGCACCTCGATGACGCTGTGCTCCGGGCGATGAACTGTGAGTGTTGCGGTTCCGGGAGATTCGGCCTGTCCACTGGGTAGCGCCGCAACGGGCGGCGACTCCGTGATTGCGGTGCTACTCGGGTCGAACTCCGGATCGAGCATGCGCTCGAAAAGTTGTTCGGAGTTGTGCGCTATCTCCAAAGTACCCACGAGCCGCGCGCGGGGCAACATGCGTACGTGCCGGTAGACGTCTATGCCGTCCAGCGTTGTTTCGAGTTCGATCTCTCCGCGGTCTGCGAGCTTGCCGATCGGGGCCAGTTCCGTATATTGGGGATCGTTGAGGTAGTAGTCCGTGCTCGATACGACATACATCTTGTCCCAAATCCTGCGCGCGAGCCGCTCTCTAAATCGTATGGGCCGCTCCGGGTACAAACCGTCGTACCCTTCCCACTCTTCGACATCAAAGTTTCCGGCCGCGCCCGGCGCTATTGCCGCCCCCAGCACGTCGACGCGGCACGGCTTCGCCTTCTCCTGCAGGTAGGAGATAAGCGGCGTTGCCTGCGGAAGCTCCGAGCGCCGCAAGGACGGGTTTAATCCGCGCACGGGCCACAATACGTCGGCGCAACTCGCGGCAATCAATATCGCCCACACGAATCCCCGCTGCCTTGTCAAGCAATGCGCCGCCAAAATCGATAGCGAGACCATCGCAATACATATCGCGGTGCCGATTTCTCGCATCACATACTCCCGGACTCCCGCCATCTGGATGAGCCGTTCGTTATACATCCAGATTCCCGCAAGCAGGGTGGCCGCGGGCACGAGAACGGTTAGTGTCATGGTCAATTCGCGCAATTTGCGCGGACGTTCAAACCATGTGTCTAATCCGATTAGGCCCAGTAGCGGTAATGCGAACAACGTGAAGTAGACGTGGTAAATCGTGCGCATGTGGGAAAAGCCGGGCAGATTCTGGGCCCATCCCAAGAGTGGCGCATCGACCGCCATCAGAACGGAAGCGGCAACTGCAATCAGCAGTGCGGACACCCGCGCCCGCGCGGCCGGGCCTGTCGCGTTTGCTCCGCGACGTAGGTTCGCGACAGCAATTGCGGCGCCGAGCCACGCAGCCATCCCCACATACTGTTGAATCGTCAGGTTGGCGTTATGCGTGTTCTTGTCCCAAAAAGTGCCTTCGGCATTCGTTCCGAAAAAGCGGGGTACCCAGAACGTCGATAAGGCGCTGAATGTGAGCGGCATATCGACGCGGTCCTCGACCGGCGCGCTTTGACGGAGATATTCAATGAACGGTAGGAGCTGCGATGCGTACGCGGTTGTCGCAAGCACCCATGCGCCGGCAAAGATCGCAATGGGACGCCAAGGCGCCAAGCCTCCGGCCCACGCAAATGCCAGTCGCAACGCGAAGTACAGCGTCACATACGCGCCGATCGCGAACGCCGTTTCGGGATGCCCCGCAAAAAGGAGCATCGTTCCGCCGAGCGCCAATGCAAAAAAACCCTTTCGGTAGCGGCGCTCGATTGCCCACTCCGTACCGAGAAATACGACCGGCGCCCAGACCAGCACGTCCGTGATGGGCCAATACGCCCATATATGCGCGAAACATCCGAACCCCCAGACGATCGAAAACCAGCGGGACGGCCAAACCCCGAAGTTCAGCGCTCGCGCGCAAACATACGCGACAAAGGCGGCGAGCCATAGCTTGCACACGATGAAGCATGATATCGCGGTATCGACGTCAAGGATCCGAAGCGCCAGGTGAGGAATATAGAATACGCGGCTTTGGCAGTTCGCAAGCAACGGAAGACCGCCCATCTCCAAATCGTTCCACAACGGCCATCGGCCTTCTCGAAGCGCCTCCTGTAGCCGAATGAAGTCCGGACGAAATGCCATCGCAGGGTCGTACATGAGCGAGTTCACCGGCTCCGTAAAGCCCGGCGGCCGGTGTTCGCTCCATGGCCGGATTTTGAAAAGCAGATCGGAAGGAGCGAGTACTTCACCCCGTACGAAGAAGCCGGAAAAATTAACGACTTGAATGAGCAGCAACACGAGGGCCCAAATAGCGCACTCCCGTGCGCGTAATGGGCTATTTCCCGCTCTGCTCATGCATCCACCTTGATGGTTCAATCGCTATTCGGCGCTAATCGGCCAACGGCCAAGATTCTACGTTCGCACACGGTACGAACCTTCTGCCGACGAAGAGCCCTACGACGAGTTCCGCGTCCGGCGGGACTCCTTTTCGATGCACATGCACGTTGTGTACGAACGATCGCGGAATGTCGATTGGCAACGTTTCCGCCTCGCGTACTTCGGCGATGGGTCTGCCGCGCACTTCCCACCGATACCCAACGGTCACCGGAATTGGCCGGTCATTCTCATTGCCCGGCGACACGCGAGACGGCATCGGGCTTGTCCCTTGATTGGTGAACGTGACTGGGACCGAATAGACGACCTCTAACGGTTTGAGATAGTCCTCGCGGGCGCCGCCGACGTAGCTTAAATCCGTGGGCTTCCTGGGGTGTTCGAGTTTCAAATTGAGCGCCGCTTTGCGAAGCGCTTCCAACGAGACTACCGAATTCACAGCATGCGGGCTAAAACGGTCCGCGGGCGGAATATCGAAATACCGTTCATTCATTCGATACCGGTACCGTTTGCGATAGATGTCCGCCTCGCCTTCCTTCCACGCATAGGGAGGAATAATCATGCACGCCATTTTCGGGCCGTCATACGAAGAGATAAGCAGCGAATCGTCCCAGAGTGTCAGGTCGTTCTCGCGTAGGAGAGGATTGGTCGAGAACTGGTCGTCGATCAGGTAGATGGGCGGGGCGTCGCCGGCGAGCGCGTCTCTCACGCGCGCGATGAACAATTGCCGCTCCCGCGAGAGTTTGAAGTCCATCGCGCTGCCGAACCCGGCCCAAACCAACGACACAAGACAGATCAACAACCGCATCCGATAAACGTTTCGTTGGCTCCCTGCCTCCTGCGGCAAGGGCCCACGATCGAATATTGGAATCATGAGAACGAAGTAAATGGATAGGAAGTACATCCATGTGTACCCGGAGAACTGCCAATTGCTGTGTTCATAGAGTGGAATCCAGGAGCAAAATGCGGCCAGCAGGACGAAAACCATTCCAACAGTGAGCGCGATGATGCCCCGGGCATTGGGGCCTCGCATTGCGGCGAACATGAACGCTGCCAGAAAAAGGGCAAGCGGCCAATGGGCTCGCAACAGGTAATTTGGCAGCAAGGGAAGGCTTTCCAGCAAGTGGCTAAGCATCAATGTCTTTATGAACGCTCCCGATTCGTATCCGGCGCCAACCGTAAATTTCGACGCTGCATACAGCGCGATCGGTATCAGCGTCACCACGAGTAATTGCCTGTCGAAACGCCGGCGCCTAAGCATTACGAACGCAATGCAGTACAGCGTCATCAGCGCCATAAGCGGATGGCCGAAACATGCCGTTAATCCGAAAAGTATCAGGAGCGCCTTCCGCAGGTTTCCCCGGCCGAATCGAAGTTCCGGCGGCGCGTCCGCAACCGAATACAGCAAGAGCATGTAGCCCATTGCATGCATCAGGTCGGCCTGGATGAAAATGTTGTTGTGTACCAGGTGCAGCAGAATGCTCGCAACGAACGCCACGCCAAGATCGATTCGGCGAAACGCGTACACCAGTAACAACCATATTCCGTAGTGAAAGAGCGCGAAATTGAATGAGTACGCCATGGCCGCGAACTGAGACGAGCCGCCGAAATGCACCACGATGAGCGGCAATACTTGTGGTGGGATTTGGACAGAAAGCCGGTCGAGCGCGCGGAAGGGGACGCCATCAAGCAACGGGCCGGTATTCAGGAAAACGGAAGTGTCGTATAGCACCCGATCCCGCCAGAAGACCACCGCGTGCGCGAGATACGCAAGGAAAAAAAGATGTCCAACCCACGCCATTGCCACGACACCGGATTGCGATCGGGCGGGCGCGGCGCCGTTACAGTCGCCGTTTTCGGGGGCGGAATATGTTGCGGCGCCGGTAGTTTTCGACGCCACCCTACCGAACCATTTCATCGTCATCTGACTTGTCTTCGAACGGCCCGCGCTCTTTCACCACCGCATCCTGAGTCTTTCGGTCTGATTCAGCCGTGGGCGACGTGTTCGATTCCCATACCCGGAATCCGGTCGATTCCAGCGCTACGAAATAGCGCTCCCGCAGTATCGCGTCAAGTTCCGGAAACTCCCGGCTGCAATCCCTTCCGTCGACAAAGTCCATTTCCATCTTTGTCTGAACGACGAAACGTGGCTCGGATTCCGACAGTTGCCTGATGAAATCCCCTTTGAGTTTCCGCACGAATGGGTTACTAACGTGGTGAAAGAAAACTTCTCCCCAGATTGTCTGCGTCGCCGGTTTCGCTTCGAGACGCAATAGCGCGTGAGTCGACCCGCAGAATGCCCACTCGATGGCTTGTGCGGTATCGTCTGGCTGCATCCGCTGCCGGAGCCAATTCGTAAGCCGCTCCGTCTGAAAGTAGGGGTCCATCTTGGCAGGGGTAAACTGAAGCAAACCAAAATTCACGTAGAAGATTCCTACGACGACGAATCCCGCTATCCCGTATGAACACAGCCTTACCCGCAGGGGCGTGTCCGTGCCCCAATTGCGCAGGCAGAACGCGATCCATATCACCGATAACAATCGGAATGGATAGTAGTGATGGTCGTAAAAGCGGGCGGCTATCGCGGGATACACAAAATACACCGCTCCAAGCGCAAGGAGGAGGTAACCGTACTTCTTCTCGTTCCCGGCCCCTGACGGGCTCGTCAGGAACAGCGCGATTCCTCCCGTCACGCCGATGGCCAGTTGAAAGTAGTCCCACGGATACTTGTCAAACACTCCGGCGAATCGGTATGTCAGCTTTTCGCCTTCGTCGAAAACGACATGCCCGCCGTTGATATCCGCGTGAAGCGGGAAGTACTGGGTGAGGACAGTCACGAATTCGGCGAGTACCCCGTAGTACGCGAGGTATGCGATCATCCACAGAATCGGCACGACACCGCCAACCACGCACCACAACCCAATCTTCACCGCCCGGAAGAGCCTGCCGCGGCAGTCCACGTTCGCGGTGTTCGCGGCATCGATCGCCAAGTAGGCGTATAAGACCAGCCCCCCCAGCATGAGGTGTGGCTTAATCGTCGCAAGCAAACCGGTGAAGAGCCCGGTCATGAACCAGCGCAGCCGCTCGCGCCTGCTAAACCATGTGCTTGCGGAAAGTATCGCAAGTTGCAGCGGGACCAGCGCCATGTAGTCTCGCTGCAAGTAAACGTGCGTGCCGAGCGTGATGTGCAGGATGCCGAACAACACGGTCCCCGCCCATACGACGCGAAGCCCGAACGGTTTCAGAATGCGCGCGAACAACACCAGTATCAGGGCCAGTATCAACGTGTCGGCAAGGCGCATACCGAGAATGCTGCTTCCGAAGAAATGGTATATCCAGCGGAAGATGACGTGTGTGCCCGGCATGTTGTACGTGAAGAAGTCCCGCACGGGCGCCATGCCAAGCTTGTCCATGAGGAACCCCGAATACATGAACAGGGGCGTATCGATCGTCGTTTCCCACCACATGGATTTCACGACGATGAGGACAAACAAGTACGTCAACGGAATGTGAAACGCCGCGGCGATAAGGAGTGTTTCCAAATCGATGGAGCGAAACGCGCGGGTCCCTCGTTGGCGTAGTGACTGAAACAGCATGCGGCCCTTCAACGGTTAGAGTGGGCAAATCCTAGCATGCCGCCGTCCGGGACCTTCAACTCGCGCGCTGCTCTCGCCGCGCGATACCGGTCCGTCTTGGAAAGGGCACGCCGATCGAATCCAATTGCGGGCGCCGTCCATTCAGGCAGGCGCCGCGTCGTCGTCGGACGTTGTTTCGAGCGACTCGTCGCGCAGCAGTCGGTCCTTTTCTGCCGTGGGGGAGGCGTTGGACTCCCAGATCACAAAGTCCTTGGTTTCAAGCGCCACGAAGTAGTTCTCCGCAAGGTACGCGTCAAACTCGGGGAACTTCTCGGTGCAATCGTCCCCGCGCACGTAATCGAATGCTGTCTTGCTCCGAATTACGAAACGGGGTCTGGACGACTTAAGCTGATCCATAAAGTCCTGCCTGAGCTCTTGAACAAACGGATGGCTTACGTGATGAAACAGCACCTCGCCCCACAAGGTATGCGTCGCCAACTTCGACTTCGTAAGCAGCAGCGCGTGCGAAATGCCGCCGTAGGCCCACTCGATCGGTTGTACGGTGTCCCCGGATTGGACGCGAGGCTGCAGCCATGCCGCGATGCGTTGCGTGCGGTAGTACCCGGTAGACCGCGAAGGCGGCTGCAACAGTTCGTTGTAGTTCACGTACAACATCCCCGCGACGACGTAAATCGATATGCCCAGCGAGAAGGCCCGTACGCGAAGCGGCGTGTCCGCACTCCAGCGGTACATACAAAACGCGGCCCACACCGTTGACAGGAGAAGAAATGGGTAGTAGTGGTGGTCGTAAAAACGCGCGCCAATCGCCGGGTAGAGTAAATATGCGATGCCCAGCGCCGCGAGCAGACTCCCGTATTTCTTCAGTTCCGGCGCAAGTGTGGGCGACGACAGGAACAGGGCAATTCCCGATCCCGCGCCCAATGCGAAGTGTACGTTGTCCCACGCTTTCGCGGCGAACAGGTGCGAGAGGAGATAGGGGATTTTGCCGCCCGGCTCGAATACCGTGTTGTCTCCGCTGATGTCCGCGTGCATCGGAAAATAGTCGATCAAGACCTTGATGAATTCGACGAGCTGCCCGTAGTAGGCCAGGTAGGCCGCCATCCACAGCACCGGCACGAGACCGCCCAACCAACACCAACCGGCGATTGCGATTGCGCGCCACGTCCAGTAGCGCTTGGCCGACGCACCGCCGTCGTTCGCGCGAAGCACCAAGTACGCGTACAACACCAGCCCGCCGATCATCAGGTGCGGTTTTACCAGCGCGAGCGCCCCAACGAAGAATCCGGTCGCCACCCAGCGCGCGCGCGGCCTGCGTCCGAACCACATCGTCGCGGACAGCACGGCGAGTTGCAGCGGAATGAGACCGATAAAATCGCGCTGTAGGTAGCAATGCATCCCGAGCGTCACGTGAACGATTCCAAAGAGCACGGCGCCCGCCCACGCGACCCTCCACCCGAACGGCCTCAACACGAGCGCGAAACATCCAAGCACGATCGCCAGCAGGGTTGTGTCGGCCAGACGCATTCCCAGCACGCCGCTTCCAAAAAAATGGTATAGCCAACGGAACAACACGTGCGTGCCCGGCATGTTGTACGTGAAGAAATCCCGCATCGGCGCCATGCCGTACTCGTCCATGAGAAACCCGGAGTACGTGAACATCGGCGTGTCCAGCAGCGTTTCCCACGACATCGATTTCCAAAGAATCGCAAGAAACAGGAGGGACATCGGGATGTGGACCGTCGCGACGAGTAGCAGCGATTCCAACCGGCCGCCCGGTGCTGCGCGTGGCTCTCGCGATTCGTTAAACGGCATCGGGCGTGTCCCCGGTCGATGTGATCGGATGGGCGTTACGGCTAGGCCCGTTGGTGAACGAGCACCGACTCGACCTCGGACAACAGTTGGCCAAGTTCGAACGGCTTTTGGAGGAACGAGCGCGCACCAAGGTCCATCGCCTCCTCGCGCATTTCCGCCGACCGGCTCCCCGTCATGACGATGACCGGCGTTGCCGGCGACTCGTCCCGCAGTTCGCGCAGGACCGCCAACCCATCGCGATTCGGCATCAGCAGATCGAGCAGCACGAGATCGACGCGATTTTGGCGCAGGAAGCGAATTGCCTCGTCGCCGTCCTTCACGGTCTCGGCAGTATAACCCTTCCGCGCGAGCGCCTGTTTCATTAAGTCGCGCATCACTTCGTCGTCGTCGACTATCAGTACGCGCGCGCCCCCGCCGCTCTCGCTTCGAGGCTTGGCCGTATCGACGGGAGCGAACGACACGATTCCCTGCGCGACCGTGGACGCGTCTCGTTCCACGGCCAGCACGGCGTGGATGGCCTCGAACTCGACCGTGAGAACGACGCCGTCGGCCGATGTCGATGCGCGGATCGACCCGCCGATCGCATCGACAATCGCGCGGCACGCTGCGAGCGAGAGCGCGAACTCCGTGGATGCGCTCTCACGCTCCGCCAACGGTTGGAAAAGGCCCTCGGCCTGCGATTGCGTCAGTGCCATACCCGTCACGCCTATTGTCACACAAACTGACGCGCGGTCCTCGCCGGGAGCGGTCGCCACGGTGATCGTTCGGCCCGTATGCCCCATGCGCTGCTCGATGAACGCGAACAGATTGGTGAACAGGTGGTTCAGCTCGCGCACGTCCGCGCGTATCCGCGGCAATCCTTCCGCAAAGCGTTCGTGTACTTGAATTGCGCGGCGTTCCAGGCGCGCGCGCGCAGCGTGGAGGAATTGACGCAGCGGCGCGTTGATCAGAATGAACTCGTTCGGCGCGTCGCCGCCGCCCGCCACGGCCCGCAGGTCCGACAGGACGCGCGCGGCGTTGCGCGCCTGCTTCGCCAGCTCCTCGACAAGCCCCTGCGTGCTCGGGTCGGCCGGCTGCGCCACAAGCTGGTGCGCCTGTGCGGTAACCGCGCTCAGCGGCGCGTGCAATGCCGCCATCACCGCGCGCGCGATATGGCGCTGCGGCACGGACGGCGCGGCGCCAGTGTCCTCGGACTCGTCAGAAGTCCCGCGCAACTCGTCGATCAAGCGGCGCAGTGTATCTATCCGCGCATCGTCGCGCGCTGCGTCGTCAATATGGCTGACAGCGCGCCCCAGTGCGGCCGCCCACTCGCGCACGTGTTCGCGCCACGCGTCCGCAGGCATGCCGCCGTGCGCGACCGCGACGTACCCCGCGTGCCGTCCCGCGGGCGTATAGACTGAAAGTATGTCTGGCGCGGCAGCGGCGTTGTTTGCGACGGGCCACACGTCTCCGGCAAGAAGACGTTGGATCGATCGCTCGGCCGGCGCGCCATCGACTTCCAACTGCAACGGCTCGAGCGCGCCGCTCCGCGTGTTCCAACGCGCGCCATATGCCGGCGCGCCGCATTCTGGCCACGCAACGACAAGCCCGGCGGGTATCGCCAGCGCGGACCGCAACCGGTCGGCGCACGTGATCAGCACTTCGTCCATCGCCATGGACGGCGTCGCCGCGCGCTCGAAGGCAACAAGCGCATCGAGGTGTTTCACCCGTTCGCGCAGCGCCGCCGCACTGGTCTCGTCGACGCGCCAATACAGGAGCAAGTGGTTTGAGAAACGCAGCAGCGCGGCGTGCAATTCCCGCGCCGGCGAGGGATCGAACGCAAACAACGACATACGCCGTTCCAGCGAACGCGCGGCGCGCTCGCGGACTGATTCGAGCGCTTCCGTGCCGGGTCCAGCGCGGCGAAAGGCCGCAGCCCTCGACGGCGTGATCGGTTCGTCCGAAAGGATTTCCAGCGCAACCGTCTTCGCGGCGCGCAAAATCTCGGCAATTGCCGGCGATTCGCCGTACGACGGCGAATACACGTCCTGGCCTTCGATGCTATCGATAAGCCACGCGGGAAACTTGTACCTCCGCGCAATCGCGCGCACATTCCCAGTTCGCTCGGGAGCAAACCGGTCCTCCGGTTGGACGGCGGCCGCGTTGTGCAGCAGCCCCGCCAGATACGCGGCGTCCGGTGAGACATCACCCCGATCCTGGGCGATGCATTCCGCGGCGATCGCGGTTGCAAGCGCCTTGCGCCACGCCTCTCGATCCTGGTCGGAGAACGAACCGTGATGGGTCGCGAGCGCATCGACCAACCCGGGGTACAACGCCGAATGCAGCCGCGCGGGCGGCAACTCCGCAATTCGCGCCGCGATGGAGGCGCCCATGGCCGCGGGTTCGGTCGCCCGCACGAGCATCGCGGTGAGTCCGGGATCGGAACCGATAACGAGCGCCAGCGTGGACGCGTCAAGCTCGCCGACCGAGAGCACGCGCAACGCCGCTTCGGCGGCGATGGGGGAGGGGCGCAGGTAGGGCGTCCAAGTAACGTTCAGATGACTGGTTACCGCGCTCATGGCTGGACGTCATAGACCCCTTGGTTCCGCAGCCGGAGTCTACGGCGCGCCCGGCGGAATGTCAATGCGAACGCGGCATGACAAACGGCAGCGCCGCGGGCAGGAGTTCAATTGCCGCCGGGAGTTGGCCCGGCTGTTCGCCATCGAGATTGAGCAACACCCGCTCGTCGGACTGCGCCGTCACGCGCGTCCCCGTGAACCGGCGCACGAGGTGCGGGTAGCGCAGGTACGTGCCGAGATAAAACGTGTGCAAATAGCGCAGGGCTGTCAACAGGCGGATATCGCCCAGCACATATACCTCGAACTGGCCGTCGTCCATCCGCGCGTCGCGCGCGACATGAATCCCGCCGCCGTAGTACTGCCCGTTCGCGACGATGACGTTGATCGTGCGCGTCTCGAACAGTTCGCCGTCGATCTGAATCGAGACCATCGGGTTCTTGAACGTCACAAGCGTGCGCAGGACCGCCCACAGAAACGTAACGAACGGCCCGAACCGCTTGGTTTGGCCGTTCACGCGCTCGGCGACGGCGCCGCCAATTCCGAAGTCCGCCACATTCAGGAAATAACGGACCGAGGTGCCGCCGTGCGGCAGCGTCAACGTGACGCGGCCGATATCGATCTTCGATATCACGCGCGCGGAAAGCATCGCCAGCGCATCGTTGAACTTGCGCACGCCCATCCCGCGCGCAAGGTCGGAACCGGTGCCGTGCGGAAAGATCGCCATCGCCGCGGCGGGATTGATCGGAAGGTTGCCCTCGAAAAATCCATTCACGACTTCGCAATGCGTGCCGTCGCCGCCCACGCTGATGATCAGGTCGTGCCCGTCCTGCAACGCCCTGCGCGTGAGGTCAACGGCGTGCCCCGGGCGCTTCGTGCTGAACGTCACGAACTCGCCCAGGACCCCGCGCAACCGTCCCTCGATCTCCGTCCAACGCTTGCCCGTCCGCCCATTGGCGGAACTGGGGTTCATCACGACGGCTATTTTCGATGCATGCGGCATACAACAGCAGGATAATGCGTGCGCCCATGCGAATTCTTGTCAGTGGACGCGCGCCGGTTCGGGTGTGATGCGGTCATGAATCACCCGCTTGAACGCTTCGAGCGCCGCCACCGGGTCCGGCGCGCCCCAGACGTTTCGACCGATCGTCGCGCCGCGTGCGCCCGCCTCGACCGCGCCGTCCATAAGCCGCAACGCGTCGAGCAACGTGTTCGCCTTGGGCCCGCCCGCCGCCACGACCGGCACCGGCGACGTCGCGACGATCGCGCGAAATGATTCGACATCGCCGGTGTACGGCACCTTGATTACGTCCGCGCCCAACTCGACGCCGCACCGCACCGCCCAAAAGATATTCTCCGGATCGTGGACCACCCTGGGTTCGCCCGAAAAATCGCGGGGGTAGATGTGCGCGATGACCGGCAAATCGAACTCCGCCGCTTCCTCGACAATTGTCGCGAGCTTCTTCAGATAATCGCCCTCGCGCGGACTGCGCAACGCAATCGCCGCGGATATCGCGTCCGCGCCAAGCCGCACGCACTCGTGCGGCCGCGCCATCTGGTGCATGATCGTGTCGTCCACCGTAAACGCAATCGACGTAATAATCAGCGGAATGCTGCCCGCGTACGGCGGCCACGCGTTTTGCGCCATGCCCTTGTACATCGTGATCGCGTCGGGTTTGCCCTTCACAAGCGCCGCGATGGTTTCCGGCACGTTCCGCAAGCCCTCCGGCAACCCCTGCTGGTACGCCACCAAATGATCCACCGCCACCGAACACAACCGGCCCGACGGATGCCCAAAAATGCGGTTCAACCGAATCTGCTTGCCAAGTCCCATTAAATGATTCCCTTCCATATACATTTCGCCACCACCGACAGAATCGGCGAAGTTACTTGTTCTGTACTACTCACATTCGATTTTGTGAATTCTTGTCGCAATTTTCCGGCACTGATCTGTGGCATCCGTGAAATCTGTGGTTCAAATCTCTTTGTGTTCTTTCGTGGCTGGTTTGGTTGCGGCTACGCCGCGTTGTGAAATCTGAAATCTTAAATCTGAGATCGATTTGGGAACTCCGCGCCGTTCTCGAAACCCGATAGCCGTCTTGTCCTCCGAAGCTCAACGAGCGAAGGAGGATGCCCAATTCCCACTCTGTTGAACCCTATTCCTCGAACCCCTCGGCCATCGCCAACACCGTCAAAATTACCGCCGATGATAGTTGAACCGTCCTGCCGGGATCATGCGGCTGCCGGCGCCCTTCCTGTTCACCCGTGTCGTTTGGGTCAAACCTACCGATCCTCTATGTCGCGAGCGGTTTGATATCGGTTAGAAGCCTGGACAACGCTACCGCGCGAATGTTTTTCGCCAGCGGAAACGTCGTGTCCCCCGCGTGGATAACATCCAGCCGCTTGAGTTTCAGGTCCGCGAGCGCGTGCCGCATCGACGGCGTAACCCGAAGCGCAGTCGTGCGCTTGATCTCGAAGCCGAGCCGCGCGCGGCCGCGGACCACGAGCAAATCGAGTTCCGCTCCGGCGTGCGTTGACCAGAAAAAAATTCGGACCGGTCCGCGCGCAAGGCCAACCGGACCTGCTCGATTGCAAACCCTTCCCATGACGCGCCGATCGTACCTTGAAATTTCGATGTGATGAATCGAAATTTCAAGGTAAGGAATTCGGAGAGTTGTTTGGATGAAGTGGACAGTATGCTTCTCGCCATAGAACCCCGAATTACGCAATCGCCGAAAGGCAACCGTGCAGAGAAGGAAATCCGGGAAGGATGGGACGCAATCTTGCATTCAATGTCCGGACTTGCGATCCAAAATAACCCAAAATAACCCAAAATAACGATGTGAGTTACATACATCCCGGGCAATGGGTCAAGAATTTGGCGTCATAACCACACAGGTCCCGCTCTATTCCCTAACCGTCTCGAAAGCGAAGCAAGCGCGTCGGCACTACCACTAGCGGAAACCTGTGTGCACATTTCATACATCTCCGACATCCATACATTATGATTACAATGACGTGTGCACGTACCACAAGGCCGGAACTTCTCGCTGCTCGGTGAAACTACTCTAAGTTCTTTTCTAAGCGCCTCGTATGCGTTGCCGCGCCAGATATTCTCGAATGAGTTGCGATTTATATTTCCAAGAGCATGCTGCGCGCGCCTGCGTCTAATGTCGTCCCCGTATCCCTTATTGTCTTCAAACAGAAAGCAACAAGGGTAGACATCGCCTGAGGGATCTACTAAGGCAAACAAATATGGTGTAAAGCATCGCGTCTTTCGTCGCGAATAAAGCCCCTCTGTGGGCCTCCCTTTTATAAGGTCTGGCAATTCCGTTTGATAGCCCAAGAACCAGCGCAGGTATGGAATATTTGCTGCGGTCGTAAAGTCAGGGTTGGCGAACACTTCTTCGTACAGCCATTTTAGTTGATCCTCCGTGCACAGAAACCCATTTTCGCCGTGCGCAAACTTAAACGTCAAGCATTTGTCACCGCCGGGAATGCCGGAATCGCGTGCCCACCGTATCATGTCAGGAACGTCCGACGCATTCGCTCGCTGAATCGTGTAACAAATCGCAAGCTGGCAGTTCTTGTTGGTTCCAACTCTCGCCTTCAAGCGAAAGATCGTGTTCTGGACGTCATCATACGAGTCCCTGCTCGTACTGATAGATCTGCGTATCCTTCCGTAAACTTCTCGACAGCTTCCGTCTACCGAAAGCCTTAACCAGCGCGCATATTGAAGAATACAATCAATGCAATCATCGCTCAGACCGACACCGTTACTAATAACGCCAACCAGTAAACCTTCTGTGTAAGCGTGAAGGAGGAGTTGAGAGAAGTCATGGTGTTTGGTGGGTTCTCCGCCCGAAAACGTTACAGTTCTTACGCCGAATGCACCCAACTGTGACAGCAAATCCTTTGCAGTATCCAAACGAATGTCCTGGTTCGTTGACGCGGAACCTTCGAAGCGGTAACAATGACTGCAAGCTGTAGTGCATTTGTTCGTCAACTCAAGTTGAACACTCAGTGGGGGGGGTGCTTGGTTGCCCAGGCGGATGGCCTCGAAAATCGGGGGTATTGCGGGTACCATTCGCGTAAGCCCGTTTTGGCGGACTGGTTCGCTCTGTGGGTGGGAGTCAATGTACTTCTGGAGTTCCTCGGCTACAACCTCTATCCCATTCTGGTCAATGACTTGGTTCTTAGCCTGGTAGCTTAACTCGTGATCGAGTTTAGAGCGGTCCGCTGCAGGCGTGAACATTTGTTGATAGAATTCGCGTAAACTATTACAGAAGTCAACTTCAACCTTGTCTTCACTATGTTTCCTTTCGTAGTACTGGATGAACTTGCGTTCCTTTCCAAAACTGAAATCGTAGGTTAGGTGCATTGTCTTGCCTTGATTTTTCGGGACGTGAATCACAACACTACTTTGCACCACGACTGTTGAGCGGTAAACAAGCATCGATCCTGTGCATGCCGTACGTTCGCATTCCCTGCGAAGTTCGGTTAGGTTTAGTTCGACGTCCTTTAGGTCCTTTGATAGCTCCCAATGAGCGTCATTTATGCCGAGTGATCGTAGGTCAACGTTTGAATGAGCACCAATACCTGAAAGAGCGCCGCGATCGAGAATGAGCATTTTGATTACAGCGCCCTTTGCAAGGGCGTGAACGAACAGCCGATAATTATGACGAAGCAGCCCGTGATTCGTCCGTCCGACAATTAGCAACTCGTCGCCCGGCATTAGGGCCTTAAACGTCCTTTCCAGTAGTCTTTGTGCGTGCTTGTCACTTCGCACGTAAGTACCTTTTAGCCCCGCTCTCCCAGCTAGCCAAATGAGATAAGCCGCGCTCCATATCCACTTACACAACTCGACAGGAGGATGGAAAACTAAGGCGAACACGGCGGCCCAAATCATATGACTCATCGATATTCTCCTTCATAAAAGAGTCCATGTTGCGCATCCTCGGGCAGGATGAAGGTTCCTCCCCCTATGCGTGACCACGCACCTACGGCAGTTCCAGGAGAAACGTTCGCGTCCGGGCTCACGACGCAGTGTTCGGCGAGTATTGAGCCATCGACAATGGCCCTGGCGCCAACTAACACACCCTCTAGAACCACCGAGTTTCTTACTTGAGAAAGTGGACCAATGTGGGTACCTTCCCCAATGATCGAATTCTCGACCATTGCAGATTCTTCTATCTCCACGCCTTCCGCGACGAACACGGGGGGAACTAAGCGCGCAGTTGGATGAACAACCGCTCCGTGATGAATTTGGACTCCAGCCGTTCCAAATGCAGCATCGCGTGCAAGATTGATCTTCCCCTCGAGGACTGCGAGTTGGGCCGTGCAATAGTGCGAAAGTGTGCCAATGTCGATACGGTGGCCTGGCAGAATGTCGAAACCGTAAACGGGCATAGATCGTTCGATAAGCCACGGTATGAGATCAAATCCGAAATCCAGCGTGTCGAAACGCGGCACTTCGCGGAAAACAGTCGGTTCGAGAACATATACCGCCGCGCTAGCGACTGGGTTCGTGAATTCCAATGGGATTCTGTGAAGGTGTGGCTTTTCCTCAAAACGAGTTACTCGGTCGTCAGACCGCAATTGCATCACTCCGAAATTCGTTCGTGGTTGGTCGTTGGGATCCCCTTCGAACAAGAACCGATCAAGCCGCGGTCTATGGTATGCAATTGTAAACTTCGAGCGCTTTGCCCGGTGAAAGTCGATCAACGCGGAAAAATCCATTCGGAGCAAGCTGTCGCCGTAAATAACAACTACCGTGTGATCCGTGAGAGACTCGTACACTCGAATGAGGGACAAGACAGTACCGGCCGTGCCGTGCCACTTGGCTGGAGGCGCGTACGACAGACTCATTCCATAGTCTTCTCCCTCTTGAAAATGGCGCTGGATGTCTCCATTCAAACCTCGGTCTGTCACCACAACATCCGTCAAGCTGGCAGCGCGAAGTTGGGCAAGCAGATAGCTTAGTAAGGGTTGCCCCAAGAAGGGAAGCATTGATTTTGACCGAAGCAGAGAGATCGGCCGCATTCGCGTGGCCTGCCCACCCGACAATATGACGCACATAGGTTGATTCTGATCGCGTTTACTCATATAGCACTAGTGGTTTATGGCACCTTAATTTGATAATTTTCCTATCTTTTATCTTCATCCCAGAAGTCAAAAAACAATCGTGATCGTCGAATCTCCCTCATTGTTAAGAGGCACGATCCACGTGTCGCAGCTACAAAACGTTGTCTCATGCCTCAGCCCTTGTCTAATACCTTACAATAATGGGAGATCTGAAGCGAGAGATTTCTTGAAACATGTGCAAGCGCGCGGCTTGCTGATGCTCACCGCGCCGAATTCGCCCTTCACGCACCATCCTGCGCTACACAAACCGCTGAGCCAAGACAGTTCTGCTGAAGCACACCCCCACTCCCGAAGTGCTCCCTCGACAGGCACACGACACCGGACGTCTGGCTCCAGTCACTTCCCTCCTGGTTCCCGATTCCCAACCCTCGACCCTCCGCTACACCCTAAACCCTTTCCACCCCAAACACTGCAACACCCCGGGCCTCCTTTATAGGAGGAATCTCAGTCATGCAACTACAAACCACCACCCTCGGCACCCCCTGCGCACGCTCCTGGTCAGAAACCTGGATCGCCGCCATCGACGCAAAAGAATCCGAACTCAACCACCGCATCTGCGGTGCCCGGCTCCCCGACGCCACCCCCTGCACCAACACCTCGGACCACCCCACGGGCCGTTGCAAATACCACGGAGGTTGCGACCTCATCGGCGCTCCCAAAGGTAACCGCAACGCCGTCGTTCATGGCCTCTACTCCCGACGCTTGAGAACCTGCACGCCGCGCTGTCCCTACTGGCAATCCTGTCCCTGCGCCTCGCCCGAGATCGCCTCCATGCCGCCGGGAAAAGCGCCCACCTGTCCTTACCAACTCATGGAGTACAACACAGTCGTCACCGACGCATTGGCCATCGCCGAAACTCAGCCTCATCCGAATCCCATGGGAATCCACGCCGCTCATAACGTCGCAATGCTCCAAGTCCTCGTCAACACCGCCGCCGCACACCTCAACAACACCCCCCTGACAGGGGGAGGGGTGTCACAAGATCCGGGCACAAGTTCCCGCGAAGCCCCCAGCTTCGCTAACCCCAACGCCACCTTGGCGTTCATTCGCCTCATGCGAGAGTTCCGGGCCAACTTACGCGTCCTCCACTGTCCCCTCAGCACCCCTTTGTTTCACCAAAAAAACAATTTCGCACCCCCGTCGCCCGAAGGCATCATGCGCCACACCAAACGAACGCAGCACGACATGGAAATCGACCCCGATTCCCTCGTGGATTCCCAGATCGGGCCGCAGGCCAATCGCCCTCATGCGCAAGCCTACCTGCAACAGGCCATCCTTGCCGGGTCCCAAGGCCGTGACGTAGACATGGCCGAGGCCTTTGACAACGTCATCCAACTCGACGAGCCCCTCGCCGAGGCCGAACGCGACCATGTCCTCGCATCCTACCGCCCGGCCAAACAAAGCGTTTCCAAAGAACTCGCCGCCCACATACTCGGCAATCTCCACCTGCCGCCATTACCCGAAGACGAAAAAGGAGAAGCCCCCGATTCCCCCGACCCCTGGACCGATAACCCCCTTGGCGGATACAAAAACGGACCCAAGGACTACCTCGAACGCTTTCTTGCCGGCGGAATCCCACCCGAAGCCTTCCCGCTCAACACCCCCATCCGCGCCTACGCCGAAAGCGTCTTCAAGAATCCACCCCTCGGCGCCGCGCACGCCCCGACCACGCACGAACCCTCCACCAAGGAGTCCCAACAAATGCCGCACGTTCTAAACCAAACTCGTCCAAACACCTCACAACCCAATAGGTCCACCACGTCCACCATGTCCACCCGATCGCACCTGTCCATTTCGTCCATCACGTCCATATCGTCCACTCCGTCCATCAAGTCTGCCTTGCATTCACGAAACCCGAGTCCCTCCACACCCCACGCGCGATTCCTCAGCCCGCGAGCCGACTTCGCCCAGTTTTTCTTCCGCAATCGCCGCGGACAAGCCTGGGTCCCTCGTCCATACCAATACGACTCGCTCAATTCGATCGCGCCGCGCAAAGTGCACTGCGATGGACGCGATGTCGGCAAGACGTCGGAGATCGAGATTGTCGCGGCGTGGGCGTCGGTGGCGATGCCGAATCGGGAGATGCTGATCGCGACGCAGTGCGAGAACCATTTGTTTCCGCTGATGGACCGCGTCGTGCGCGTGTTTGAGCGAAGCCCCGCGTTCAAGGGGACGCTGGTCGATGTGAAACGCACGCCGTCGTGGTGTCTGCGGTTTGCGAACGGGTTTGTGTTGTGGGGGCGCATCGCGGGGCCGCACGGGATGAATTTCCAGGGGCTGCACGTGGATTGGCAAATCGTCGACGAAGCGCAGGAGATGACGGACGCGGCGTGGGAGGAAATGTTTCAGGCGTTGAACGCCGGGGGCATGCGTTGGGTGTATGGCGTGCCGAACGGGTTGCGCAACACGTTTCACCGGATGACGACAGACCGGAACGCGGAGCAGTACAACTGGCCGTCGCGGTTGAACCCGGAGTTTTCGGCGGAGAAAGACGCGGAACTGGCGCTGTTGTACGGCGGGTGCGAATCGCCTGGGTATATTCATCGCGTGTTGGGTCAACACGGTTCGCCGGCGTACGCGGTCTTCGATCTCAATGCGTATCTCGCGTGCGTGGACGACGCGCTCGAGTATTTCGAGGTGTCGCTCGGCGAGCACGACCCCTTCGAGGCGCCCACGGGCGTGCCGAAGGGGATCTATTACCTCGGGTGCGACCTGGGCTACGTGCGCGATCCGTCCGAGTTTGTGGTGTACCGGAACGCGCCGCCCGATCTCGTGAACGTTGCGCGCATCAACTTGCACGGCGTCAATTACCATCGGCAGCAGCGCATCGTCGAAGAGTTGGACCGCGCGTATCGTTTCCGCGCGATCGGTATCGACGCGGGCAACAACGGCAGCGCGGTGGCGCACAACCTCAAGAACATCGATGTGGAATGGCACGACAAAGTCATGGCGTTCGAGTTTGGCGGCGTGATGGACGTGGGCGAATTTCCCGACGGTACGCCGGACCGGCGTCCGACCAAGCTGTTCATGACGGAGTTGCTGCAACGCCGGATGGCGGACCGGACGATCGTGTTCCCGCAACTCGCCGATCGCGAAACGCAATATGCCGGGCACACGTATTCGGGCGGAATACGAAACCAGATCGTCTTCGAGAAAGGCGACGATCACATCATCGACGCGGACCGCTGCGCGCTGCTGGCGCATTATCTCGATACGCAGGAGCTCGGCAGGTCCGAGACCGTCCGATATTATCCGTCGTGCCAGGTCGCGACGTTTTCGACGGAAAATTGGTAGCACTGGAAAGGAGCACGGGCGTCTCGCCCGTGAGTGGCAGTTTGTACTCAAATTCACAGGCGGGACGCCGGCATTCAGACTCACGGGCGGGACGCTGGCGCTCAGACTCACGGGCGGGACGCCCGTGCTCCTTTCTACGTTTCCTCGTTACGAAATTGCTATTTCGGTAATTCTTTAGCCGAGTGAAGCATTTATGGAAACTGCCGATAAACATAATGCTTGGATTCAGTCGAGGGACGGAGGTTTTGGTGACCCAGCAGACGGA